>RDZL01000055.1 GCA_004295165.1 Flavobacteriia bacterium | reverse complement strand
GCCGATCAGCCTTTCCAATTCTTAACTATCATAAGCGAACAATTCGATTGGTCCGTTGACATTTGGTGGAAGGTATGGAATAATTTTCAAGGTATATTTTACCTTATCATACTGGGCTATACAACGCATTGGTTACCTCAAAAATGGAAAGACAAAACCGTTTTGTTCTTTTCAAAATGGCCCATGCCCGCTCAGGCGCTCACTTTTGCCGTGTCGGTTTTTATCATGTACCAAGCGGTATCAGATACCTTCAAGGCTTTTGTTTACTTCCAATTTTAGAAATAGTTAGGTATTTACTTGACATGGGGGGTCTTGATGTTGTATCTTTGCCCTCCCCTTAGAGAAGGGATCTAAAAAATGTCCTATGAGCAAAATGAAACTTTCTGATTTTGACTTCAACCTCCCTGAAGAATTAATCGCCAATTATCCAGAAGAAACCCGTGACGAATGCCGCCTCATGGTTGTACACCGTTCTACCGGCCTCATAGAGCACAAAATGTTCCGCGACGTCCTCGATTATTTTGACGAAGGCGACGTCATGATCATGAATAACACCCGTGTTTTCCCGGCCCGCATGTACGGCAACAAAGAGAAAACTGGTGCTAAAATCGAAGTATTTTTATTGCGTGAACTCAACCGCGAAAGCCTTTTATGGGATGTTCTCGTAGATCCTGCCCGCAAAATCCGCATTGGTAATAAACTATATTTTGGCGAAGACGACTCACTCGTGGCTGAGGTCATTGACAACACCACTTCTCGTGGACGCACCCTTCGTTTTTTATTCGACGGCCCCTACGAAGATTTCAAAGCCAAAATCACTGAGTTGGGTGAAACCCCTCTTCCAAAATACATCAAAAGAGAAGTAGAACCTGAAGACGAAGAACGCTACCAAACCGTTTTTGCAAGCGTAGAGGGTGCAGTTGCTGCACCAACGGCCGGTCTTCACTTCTCCAAACAATTGCTCAAGCGTTTGGAGTTGAAGGGCATCAACTTTGCCGAGCTAACACTCCACGTGGGCCTTGGCACATTTCGTTCTGTCGAGGTAGAAGACCTCACCAAGCACAAAATGGATTCTGAGCAGGTCATCATTCCAGAAAGCGCTGTGACAATGGTCAACGACGCTAAGCGCCACAAGCGCAGAGTTTGCGCCGTTGGAACAACCTCTATGCGCTCCATCGAAACATCCGTCTCAACGGACGGCATGCTCAAGCCTTACGACGGCTGGACCAACAAATTCATTTTCCCGCCTTACGAATTCAGCATTGCCGACAGCCTGATCACCAATTTCCACACGCCTCTTTCTACTTTGCTCATGATGATTTCCGCCTTTATGGGCCATGAACTCATGCACAAAGCATACGAGGAAGCGGTCAGAGAAAAGTACCGTTTCTATTCTTACGGAGACGCCATGCTTATCCTCTAATGGAGCTGCACAAGCATTTAGCCACTTTTCCAAAAAACCTAAAAACGGTCCTCACCATCGGGACCTTCGACGGCCTGCATTTAGGTCATCAAAAAATACTTTCAACAGTTTGTGCGCAGGCCAAGCAACAAGGCTTGGCTTCTGTGCTGCTCACTTTTCATCCGCATCCACGCCGCATCTTATTTCCTGATCAGCCCTTGAGTCTCATCCAGACCCAAGAAGAGAAACTAGCTAGGCTTGCAGCGCTTGGTCTAGACCACGTAGTGGTGTTAGAATTCAACGCGCAATTGGCACAGCAAACAGCAGCTCAGTTTGTAGAGGAGGTGCTGATCCAAGGTCTGAATGCCCATAGTGTAATTATCGGTTACGACCACCAATTTGGCCACGACCGACAAGGCAATTTAGCTTTTTTGCGCAGCTATGAAGCCAAAGGGTTTTTTGAAGTCAAAGAAATTCCTGTCGAGCAAATCGACGAAGTCTACATCAGTTCTTCTAAGATCAGAAAAGCAATAGAACAGGGCCATATCGCGCAAGCGAATGCTTATTTAGGGCAGCCTTATCAAGTATCCGGACACGTATCAAGAGGACTGCAAAATGGGCGCAGTATTGGCTTTCCAACTGCCAACGTTCAACTTACAGAAGCCGAAAAAATCTTGCCTGCCGACGGTGTTTATGCGGTGTCGAGTGAATATAATGGCGTTACACTATACGGCATGATGAACATTGGCTGGCGGCCAACCATCCAAGAAGCAAAAGTGGAGCGCAAAATAGAAGTTCATTTCTTTGATTTTCAAGATGATATCTATGAGGCTTACCTCGCAATCAGTTTACATGAGCGCATCCGATCTGAACAAAAATTTGCTGGTTTAGAGGCACTCAAAAAGCAGTTGCAAGCAGATGAAATCCAAATCCGGTCTTACTTTTTCTCGATGCGATAAGTTTGCATTTGACCTGTTTGTAGGTCGCGCAGCTTCAAAATATAAAGCCCTTCTTTAAAGGAGTTGATATCGATTTGTGCAGTTGTGGCAGAAGCCGTTGTTGCCAAACACAATTGCCCAAGCGTATTGTAGATTTCGATACTTGTTTGGTGCTGACATCCTTTGATCTGAATGACATCCGAACTCGGATTCGGTGCAATCGAATAGTGGCTAGCGCCTACCTCATTCAAGTTGCTCTGGTTCTCATCAAAGAATAGTACGTTGTCTACAAAGACCACACCTGCACCTGCTGGCGAACCCGACAAGATCAGCTGTGAAAAATGACTCAGGCTGTTGAGGTTAGTAAACTGGCTGAGTGGAATTTCGAGGGTGTTCCAGGTTTGGGCTACTGGCTGAAAGCTGAGTTCGCTCTCGCTGTCGTCGCCACCTGCATATTGTCCGTTCGCGCCAAAATCAACCAATTTAACTTTAAAAGGATTCATGTTAGCGGTCCAGTAATCGAGTCTGAAATGCGTCATGTCGGTGAGGTCGAGTTGGTTGCCACCGAGCGTCTCGATACCAGCAAAATTGACTGAGCTATAACGTTTGGTGTCGTTTCCTTGGATTTGAAGGTCTGTCACTTGTGCTTGAGACCACGGTGCTTGCCATGTATCTACCGTCACATTGGTATAAGGGTTGCTGAACATCGAAATAACCGAAGCGGCAGGATACGTTGGCGTAGGTGCCGGCACCATAGGCGCTAACGATTGCGAGCCGTCTTGATTGGAGAATTTGATGTTGTCTATGTAACACACGTTGTTGTCTGAACGCTGGCCAAAATCCGGGAAGAGGATGATTTGATCAATGCCAATAGAAGTGGGGTTAGACAGCACATTGGTAAAATCAAAAGTGAGTTCTTCCCATTGATCGACAAGGGTATTCGAGACGAGGATTTCGCCAGAAGACGCGTTTGAAGGCGTCGCAAATTTGAGCCCAACCGGACTAATGACCGACTTGTACACCATAACTTTGATCTGACAATTGGCAGCCGTTAAATTGAAAAGACCAATGCCTTGGCCGTGAACAGATTCAAAACCTGCCCAAGGAGCGCCATTCACGAGCGCCGTGAATTTGCAAACGGTCGTCGATAAATTGATTCCGCTTTGCGACGGATTGGCCACCATCTGAACAGGGGGGTTGTTTCCGTTTTCAAAAGTAGTCCAGGCCCAGTTGGCACCAAAGCCATTGGGTTCAAAATCTATGGGGCCAGCTTGTGCAAATACAAGGTGAGCAGAGAAGGCCAAAGTGAGTGTAAAAAGATATTTCATAGTAGTGTAAGCAGTTTTAGATATTGTTAAAAGTACAATAATTATCTGTAGCTGACCCATTTATTTTTTTACTACCTTAGATATATGCTTCGACAACTCTGCTTATTCCTTTTGTATTCAAACTTTACGCTGATCGCGAATGCACAAGCCATCAAATGGCAAGATGCTTTACAAATGAATCCAGCAAGTGTTTACTCCTTAGATTGCTCCGGGCTCAAGTGGGATAGCTTACCCCAAAAATTATTTGAGTTTGTGGCGCTTGAATCGCTCGATTTATCTAAAAATAAGTTGATTTCGCCTTGCACCTCTTT
>RDZL01000078.1 GCA_004295165.1 Flavobacteriia bacterium | reverse complement strand
GAACAGCAGCTCGATTTGCCAGCGGTGCTTGTAAATGGCCGCTACCGTGGCGGCTTCCAGTTCCAGATTGTTGGTCAGGAAGATGAGCAACTTTTGATTTTTTTGGTCCCAGTAGGCAATCCTGCGGAGTTTGAGGGGATGTTTTTCCTTGTCCACGGTGTAGTGGACTGTGATGGTTTCGTCCTTGAGGATTTCATGGTCTCGGTCTTCTGGCAGTTCTATTTCTTCCAGACTTTCAAACTTTGCGTTGTTCTTCATCCTGGACACAAAGAAAATCCCCCTGTCTGTCCATTGGGCATACTGGTGATAGTCTGTGTATCCCTTGTCCATGACCAGATAAGAACCTTCCGGTAGATTGAGATACTTCAGGAAGGTGTGGTCGTGGCGGCTTCCTTCTGTAAATCTGACCAGACAGGGCATCAGTTCAGCGGCATGAACCATCACATGGGCTTTGATTCCACCTTTGCTTCTGCCATCTTTTCGGGGTCTGCCAGCTACCTTGAGGATGTCTTTGAACAGACTGATGACGGTTGAGTCGACAATAAAAAGCTTTTGGATCACTTCCATTTTGAGTCGGCTGTCCGGCAAAAGCCCCCTGTACTTCTCAAAAAGTGACAGGTAAAGCGATCTGAACACTTCGCTGGGCCGCTGCTTGTTCCCGTCAGAGATGGTGGACCTACGTGGGGCTTTGGGTATTCCGATATGAATGAGTCTGTTTTGCCAGGCCAAAAGACCCGTAGACAATTCCCTGAGTGAGGTGGCTCCGCTGAAAGAACAGTACAGCATCGTGACCAGATGCTGCCAGGTATCAAAACTTTTGTAGTATCGATCTGATTGGTTTTTGGAAACCACTTTGGACACAATACTCTTATCGACCAAAGAAAGAAGTTGAGAAAAAATCGGCTGTCCGAAGAAATGTGTATTTTTCATCCGCTGTAATTTGGAGTTGTGGTAAACCTAAAATACAGCAAAAAGGGTAGGCTTCTCCTCAGAAGCTTACCCTAAATTTTAAAACCGTTTCTCGGACAGTAGTGATTTTTATCTTGTTTTTTTGAAAAAAATATGGACAAAAATGGGATTCAAAATTTCA
>RDZL01000054.1 GCA_004295165.1 Flavobacteriia bacterium | reverse complement strand
CTCTGGTGCGGCAACGGCTTTCGTCGGTAAATTCCAAATTGGTAAGAGGCTGTAGGTGAGGTCGTAGCCCGGCGCCCAAGATTTTTTATGTGCAGTGGCAACGTGTGTTCCTTTTTTCAAAAACTTGAGGTCTTTGATGCGTTCATAAAGCGAAAGCGCAAATGGCGTGGTGGCGTAAACTTGATCGGCTTCTTGCCAATAGCACAGCTCTTGGGTTTGTAAAAGGTGGGCGGAGAGTTCTTTTGGTAGGGTGTTGTTGAGCACACTGTTTTTGGTGGCCTTGTGCTTGGTGTTTGCTCGGGAGGTTTTTTGCAAAGCCGCAATGTAAAAGCCCTCGCTTTTGATCTGGTTGGGAAAGAAATACTGTCCTATTTCGTGTCGGTCGGCCTGAAGACCTTCAAAATGCGGTAGTTTGATCTTTACTGCACTTTCCTCATCGAGCAAATGAAGGAGTTGGTTTTCATTTTCTTCAGGATTGAACGTGCAGGTCGAGTAAATGAGGTAGCCTCCTTCTTTGAGCAAGGGCCAAACTTCATTTAAGATATCCGTCTGACGGCTTGCACAAGTGGCAGCATTGCCTAAATGCCACTCTGCTCTGGCTTGATGGTCTTTGCGGAACATGCCTTCGCCCGAGCAAGGTGCATCCACCACCAACACATCTACTTGGCCTTGTAGCGCACTGAGTTCACTCGGCTTGTGGTTGCAAACAAAAACATTGGCGTAACCCCATTTGGTGAGGTTCTCACTGAGTATGTAGGCTCTGGAACGATTGATTTCATTGGCAATTAAAACGCCTTTGTGATTCAAAAAACTAGAGATGAGCGTGCTTTTACCGCCAGGAGCAGCACTTAAATCCAAAACTATAGGGTGTTCAGGGAGTTCAAGTTGAGCCAAGGCTTTTTCCAGATACATAGAGCCTGCTTCTTGCGGATAATATGCGCCCGCATGAAAAAGCGGATCATACGTAAACGAAGGCCTTTCTGTTAGGTAAATACCTTGGGTGCTCCAGGCAACGCGGTTTGTTGTGTTGAAATTGGACTTGCGCTGCGGATGCAAGCGCACTGATGTGGGCGCGCTTTCTTCTAGGGCTTGCAGCAAACCCGATGGCACGAAAGTGTCTTTTTGGATGCGTGCAATGAAGTCCTGCGGAAGTGAAGTCATGTCCAAAATTACGGCTTTTTTGAGAAGTGCAGCAGGGCTATTTGTGCCGTTTGCGCGTTTGCTTCAATGTTAGCACTGAGTTGTACATTTGGAACTGCAATGATTTGTTGTTCGTCACAAAGCACATATTGCAGCTTGCGCAATGGCGCCGGAATACCGGCCTCCTTTAAAATCTGCAGTACTTTTTTAGTGCCTTTCATTCCTCGTACAGGCATGCGGTCGCCGGCCTCTACTTGTCTGAAAAAGAGTTTTCCTTTGATGCGTTGGCGATCGATCAGAAAGTCGGTTTTGGGCACTTCTGAAGCCTCTAATGAGAGGTCTTCGAGCGCAAACGTCCAATTTGAGGCTTCAGGCGTTAAGAAAATGAGTTGGTCTTTCTGCTTGACCACATAAGATTTTACCGCTTCCTTTTCTGTTTGCCAGGCGATGAACTTGCCATTTTCAGCAAAAAATAAGTCGGGGAGTCTTCTGATCACATGGGTGGGAATGCCGAATAATTTAAATAGCTCAATAAATTGATAAGAAGACAGTTGAGTTAATTCACTTAAATCAATACTTCTGTTTTTTTGAAGTATAGAAAGCGTTGAATTTAAAAATGTATCTTGGGCTTGCATTTCGAGTGCAAATTGTTTTTGAATCAATAAAATGCTTTGCTGGAGCTGCGGTAATTCATGTTTTAAAAACGGCATAAAAACGTGTCGCCAGCGGTTGCGGCGGTATTTGAGGGCAGCATTGCTGCTGTCTTCGCGCCATTTTAGCTCAAGTTCTAAAGCCACTTCATGCAAGGTTTCGGGCCGAAGGTTGAGCAGGGGCCTCAACAAGCCCTTTTGACTGTATGCCATGGCAGCCAGGCCTTTCATTCCGGCTCCGCGAGCGAGTTGCAGCCAAAACGTTTCAACTTGATCCGCTGCATGGTGCGCTGTGCAAATCAGGATGTCGGGTTGCTGTTGTTGTATTTCGCTGAAAAAAGCATAGCGAATGCGGCGGGCCTCAGCTTGAAGGTTTTGAGGCTGCTGTTGAAGCGACGCGGCTAATGCGACGCGCTTGAGGTGTAGCGGCAAATTGTATTGAAGACAATAAGCTTCCACAAAAGCTTGGTCGGCTTCACTCTCTGCACCACGCAAGCCATAGTTGACATGTACTACTTCAAAAGGCAATGCAAGTTTGCGCAATAGTTCGCAAAGCAACATAGAGTCTTTACCGCCACTTACCGCCACTAAATAACAACTGGCCTTATTGGTCTTGAAATAAGCGCGGAGTGTTTCGAGTACAGCCGCTAAAGTAGCAGTGTTAGCGGAGGCCATGGATCAGTTTTTCTGCTTTCAATAAGCATTCTTGGTATTCATCGGCGGCGTTGGCGCCAATGGTAAGTGCGCTGCCCACCGAACAAGATAAATATTTGTTTTTGCGGTTGTAGAGCAGGCTGCGGATCACGACATTCAGGTCAAAATCACCGTTGGGTTCAATCAGGCCAATGCTGCCCGAGTAGAGGCCTCTTTTGAAGTCTTCGTGCTCTTCAATTTGTTCGAGCGCTGCAATTTTTGGAGCGCCGGTCATGCTGCCCATCGGAAAGCAGGCCTTGAGGATATCAATGAACTGAACGTTGGGCTCGAGCGCACAGCTGATTTTTGAAATCATTTGGTGTACGGTCTCGAAGCTGTAGATTTGGCAGAGCTCCTCTACGCCAACGCTATTTTTGCTAGCCACTTGAGATAAATCGTTGCGCACGAGGTCAACGATCATGATGTTCTCGGCGCGCTCTTTGGGGTTGTTTTGAAGGTCGCTAGCAAGCTTTTGGTCTGTTGCTGGGTCATTGGAGCGCGGGGCGGTACCTTTAATGGGTTCCGAACGTAGCGTGTTGCCTGTTTTTTGCAAAAAACGCTCTGGGCTGGCACACAAAACCAAATGATCAGGTGTTTGGATATAAGCCGCATGAGGCGCTTTGGTCTCGGTAAATAAGCGTCCGAATAAACCAACAGGGTTGTCTATCGGGCAATTTGCTGACGCAAATTCTTGACAATAATTGACCTCGTAAATATCGCCGCGCTGCAAGGCGCTCTTGAGCTGATCAAAGTGTTTGAAATAAGCTGCTTTAGAAGTGCGGGGTTCAAAATGCGTATCGAGGACACCTTCTTTTTGTTCAAAAGCCGCTAATAGTGCAGTGGCTTCATTTTGGTGTTGTGCGCTGTCGCTTCCCCACAAGAGTGTAGGAGTGGGCCTCACGCGATAAATACTTTGCGGTACCCAAAAGTTCAGCAAGGGAAATGCGAGTTGGTCTGGGTTGTTGGAGCTGAGGTTTTCAAAGGCATTTTTGACGTCGAAACTTAGATAACCAAAAATGTAATTGCCCTTGTTGCGATCGAGGAATGATTGGAAAGCAAGCGCCTCGAATTGCCACGAATTTTCAAAGGAGTCTTGTTGCCCTATGCCCAGCAGGAGTCCATGTTGGTGATGCTGCCAAAAAAAACAAGTTGCTTCCATTGTTCAAATTTACAAACATCGCGTACATTCCCGGACAAAAGCCAACCTTTTCCCTGTTTTTTTGTTTTAGTCCTGTTACCTTTGCACCGCGCTTACGTCCTCAAGACAACTCCTTTATGAAAACATTTTTATCTCTCCTCTTTATTTGCAGTTCTTTGCTCGCGCTCGGTCAAAAAAAAGCCACCATCAGTGGTTACCTCACCGATGCCAGAAGTGGTGAAGCACTCGGCACTGCCCGCGTTTTTGTCAAAGAACTCAAAACTGGCGCTGTAGTCAATAACTATGGTTTTTACAGCCTCACGCTTCCGCTCGGTACCTATCAGGTCGAATACCGCTGCGATGGTTTCTCTCCAGTT
>RDZL01000053.1 GCA_004295165.1 Flavobacteriia bacterium | reverse complement strand
ATCCCAACCCGTAGCGTTGCCTAAAATTACGTCGTCGTAGACGTAGTAAATCTCTTGGGTTGCTTCGTCGATGATCAGTTCAAAAGTAGCGCCGTTAGGGAAAATCGGTGAGTTCCAGTGAGGAATGTCTTTCCATTGAATGACTAACTGGCTGTTTGGTGAAGTACCGACTTGCTCATAGTAAATACCACCACCTACTGCGTATGATTGCGCCAATTGCTGAATAAAAGGATATAAACCATTACCTGGCTCCATCACATAATTGACCTGAGCAGTAGTTGAGCCGAACTTCACACCACCAGTGTTTCCAATTGTAGCTACGGTAACTAATGTGCCTTGGTACAAAACTGGGAAAGGTAAGGTTAGACCAATTTCACCTAAGTAAGCAATATTGGTGTAAGTGGCTGTTGGGCTTGAGCTGATGTCAATAAAACCTGTTGCAGGACATTCGTTGTCCCAGGCGATATACTGACCTTGGTCATAGGTATTCCAAGAAATGGCTGGTGACCAATAGGAAGAATCTCCAGGAGTACATACCGCGCGAACACGCGCTTGGTAGAAGCTATATGGTGTTAAAGATCCAATTGTATAAGGATGTGCAGCTGTATAAACAAATGTTCCAGTTCCTGGGGTAAAGCCCTGTGGGCCGTATTCAATTTGCCATTGGGTTTCTGATCCACCTGGGGTCCAGTCAATAACCGCTTGGTTCAAGGTTGTACTAACAACATTTAACAATGTCGGTTGCGGACAAGTTGGAGGAGGAGTGATATTCACCATATAGTCTTCTGTCTCACCCCAAGTATAGGTGCCACATGCAGGTGGTGTTGCATTTGATTCTATGATCACAATACGCATTCTCGTCATGCCTGAAAGAGCTGTTGGAGGGATCGTAATATTAAACGGAACATTAATTGTAGTGGTTGCTGGCAATGAATTACTCGCATCGTAAAGCAACTCATATGTATCAAACTGACCATTGTGGTCGGTGTCTATCCAAACGCGTGTGCCGTAATTATACGTTCCGCCAGTACAGTTATACAAATCGAGTTCCATCGGATACGTCACACCTGGCGATAACAACGTAGAAATTGAGGTATAATCTGAATACGTGCCGTTACATGCTGTAGAGCTGTTGTCGATGGTATTCAACTCAACGCGTTGGATATCGCCATAAGTGGTAGAAGTGGCGCCACTCGTACAATAACAATTGTAGAAGTTATTAGTTGTTACACCAACAACTGAAGAGGTTTGGGTAGAAGCTGAAGCGGTACAAGTTACAATACACTGATACCAAGTGTCTACCGTTTGAGTCGCTTGGTAGCTGCTGTTCGTTGCACCTGCAATATTTGTGAACGGACCAGCTGCACTTGTAGCAGATTGCCATTGGTAGGTAATACCTGAAGCTAAAGTGCTTCCTGTTAAAGAAACTGTGTATGGAACAGATGGGCATACAGTTGGTACTGATGACACAGCCGTTCCAGCTGTAACAGCTCCTGTACAGGCATTACCTGGCACATAATGGATTTTAATATTTGGGCGGTTATTGCCATAGGTAGTGGTAAGTGAAGATGCTGCAGAACCCGCTGCACCTGCTGCCCAACCAATAGCCATACCTGTGGCTGCTGTTCTATAAAAATTATTTGCTCCACTTGCTGTTCCATATTTAACATGGTCAGTCATGATTTGAAGAGTTCCGCCTGTGTATATAAAAGGTGTAGTTAAAATGAATGACTCCCAACCAGGTGCAGCACCCATGAAGCCTTGGTTTGTATTGTTGTATACCGAAGTTGCACCAGCGGTTAACACCCCCCAAGTTGTGGCGGTTGTGAGTGCCGTTGCAGAATTGTTTGCCATTAATATTTCAAAATTATTTGGGGCAGTAATGGTGCCAGCAGCCTTTTCCCATTCAATTTGGGTAATCATTGAGCCAGCAGGTATAGCAGCTAATTCAGTTGCCGTATAAATGTAGGCGTATTTTGACCAGTTGAAAGTTGAAGTAGCAGCACTTCTGTAGTATGGGCCACTCAAATAACTTGAAGCGGTACCAGTTCCAATTTGAATAAACTGTGACCAACCTGATTGGCTAAAAAGCAGAAAAAGTAAACTTAAGACGTAGAGTTTTCTCATGATAGTAATTTAAGGTGTTAAAGTTAAGCATAACAAAACAAAAAAGCCACCCCAAGGGGTGGCTTTCGAATATTAAGGGTAATTCAATTATTGTTTAACTACTCTGAATGTTTGTACAGAATTGTCAGCAGTAATGCGTACCATATAAACACCTGTAGTCATGTTCACAAGGCTCAATACTGAACCATTTGATACATTTGAGGCATCTAATACCAATTTACCTTGAGCGTCAAACACTTGTGCTTGAGCGGTCAATTCTGTAGGCATATTGATGGTTAAATCACCAGCTGTAGGGTTCGGATTCACAGACATCGCGATAGCTGCAATTTGATCTAATCCTACTGCATCGATTACTTCACAGTCAGACTGATCTGAACAACCTTCAGCAGAAGTAACGATAACTGCGTAAGAACCGTTTGCAATTGCTGTGAAGTTGGCAGTTGAACCGTTAGGAGCATCTGTACCAGAAGCACAGTTGATCCATTGGTAGTTCATACCTGCTGGCGTAGCTGCAAGAGTTACGTCATTCACAACAGAGATTGTAGCTACTGGAGTTGCATTGACAACTACAGTAACTTGATCTGTGTTCTCACAACCGTTTACACCTGTACCCGTAACTGAATAAGTTGCTGTTGTAGATGGAGCAAAAGCAACGCCGTTAGCAGCACCACCTGTCCATTGATAAGAAACAGCGCCTTCACCGTTCAATGTAACTGACTCACCAGAACAAATTGTTTGGTCAGCACCAGCATTAACATCTGGTAAAGCAAGAACTGTTACTGTTACTTGATCGCTATTTGTACAGTTGTTGAAACCAGTTGCTACAACATTGTAAGTTGCTGTAGTAGCCGGAACAAATGCAACACCGTTGGTTACGTTTGGAGTTGTCCAAGTTAAGAAACCAGTACCCGTTGCAGTAAGCGTAGCTGAAGCGCCTTGACATACTGAGAAGTCAGGACCAGCATTGATAACTGGAATTGGCAATACTGTAACAGTGGTGTTTTGCGATGCAGAACCACAAGCGTTGGTTGCAACATAAGTTAAGTTGACAACAACTGGATCTGTAAGAGCCGGTGTGTAAGTAACTGTACCGTTTGTTACGTTAGGTGAAATAACACCTGAACCGTTTGTTGTAGTCCAGAAACCACCAAGGCTATTTTGAACAGCTGCACTTAATGTTGCAGGTGTATTCGCACAAACTGTTTGTGGTGTAGACAAGTTTACAGTTGGACCAGTAGAAACTGTAACAACAACTTGATCGTTGTTTGTACAACCGTTAGCACCTGTACCTACTACTGTGTAAGTTTGAGAAGCATTTGGATAGAAAGGAATACCTTGTGTTACACCGTTGTTCCAAGCATAAGAAACAGCACCAGAAGCATTAAGTGTTGCACTCAAACCAGCACAAACTGTGATGTCCTGACCAGCGTTTACAGTTGGCAATGCCAATACAGTTACCAAGATTTGGTCTTGATTTGTACAACCGTTTGCACCTGTTGCTGTAACTGTAAGCGTTGCAGAGTTGGTAGGAACGTATTGTGTGTTGTTCGGGATGTTGTTGCTCCACTGGAAGCCAGTAACAGCAGTTGGTGTAGCAGATGTTGTAGACGCGTTCAAGATGATTGGCGTACCTGCACAAATTGTTTGGTCTAAACCACCCAATACAATTGGTTGTGGCAATACGTTCACAATCACTTGATCTTGGTTCTGACATCCGTTAGCGTCAGTACCTACTACAGTATAAGTAGCTGTTGAAGACGGGAAGAATGGTGTAGCATTGGTGACAGCGTTATCCCAAGCGTAAGAAAGTGCACCAGAACCAGCAAGAATCACTGGAGAAGCATTACAAATCGTTTGGTCAACACCAGCGTTTACAACAGGAAGTGTGTATACCGTTA
>RDZL01000052.1 GCA_004295165.1 Flavobacteriia bacterium | reverse complement strand
TTATCCATTTGTAGAGGATCAAAATTATACTGTCACCTTAAATGTGGTGAGTGCTGAAGGATGTACTGCCGAGAGCCAGGTTCAAATTCAAATCAAAGGAGGCATCATTTATTATGTCCCCAACACCTTTACGCCCGATGGAGATGCCCTTAACAACCTCTTTACGCCTGTATTTACTTCGGGTTTTGACCCACAATCTTTCCATATGACGATCTTTAATAGATGGGGAGAGCCTGTTTTTGAGTCCTATGATGCGAAGGCGGGTTGGGATGGCAAAATTGATATTTACGCTGCGCCAGAAGGTACCTACACGTACGTCATCGATTTCAAGACGCTCAATACCGATCAAATCATGCGCGTCAGTGGGCATGTGCTGCTCATGAGGTAAATCTTTTCTGTTCTGAAATCCTTTGCATTCAAATGCTTATCTTTGACACAGAAGCATTTTGAATCATTTTCTCATGTCAAAGAATAGTCAACGCGTATACCTTCATTTATTATCATTAGTGTTTTTGCTCGCGTTTTATACCAGGCTAAACGCACAATCTATCGGTGGTATCGTCAATATCTATACAGCCGTTACCAATATGACTTCAAACAGTGTCACGGTAAGCAGTGCTATGGGTTTTGCAGTTGGCGATCGGGTGCTCCTGATCCAAATGAAAGGGGCAACCATTAACCAAACCAATACCGCAAGTTTTGGGCAAATTGTGGCCTTGGGCTCGGCTGGAAACTTTGAATTCACCAATATTGCCAGTATCAGCGGCAATACCATCACTTTTGTAAGTAACTTATGCAAACCTTTTGTGGTTTCTGGCAAAGTTCAATTGATCCGCGTACCCGTTTACAACCAAGCCACTATCAACGCTGTAGTGACGGCGAGCCCTTGGAACGGAAGTACGGGTGGGGTGGTAGCGATTGAAGCCACTACAAGCCTTACTTTTAACAATAGCATAGATGTCAGCGGCAAAGGTTTTGTGGGTGGCGCTGTAACCACTGGTTGGTTCATGTGCAATGACCCCAATTTTGCAAGTTCTGGTGCCAATGCAGGCAAAAAAGGAGAAGGCATTGCGCTGGCTCCACTCAATTTAGATGGCAACAGAGCACCACTCGCCAACGGTGGGGGCGGTGCCAATTCGGGTAATCCGGGTGCAGGTGGTGGTTCAAACGGTGGCGCCGGCGGAAGAGGAGGAAATCAGTTCTCTGGTTCTTGCCCTGTAAACACTGCATTTGGCATGGGTGGCTATGCGATGGCATATGGTACCTTCAGAGCGTATTTGGGCGGTGGCGGTGGAGGCGGCTACAAAGATAACGGCCTCAACGCTACTGCAGGATCTAATGGCGGCGGCATTGTATTTATCGTTACCCCAACAGTTATTGGCAACAACCAACAAATCATTGCGAGTGGCGCAAATGTTATCGGCAACACCGATTCTGAAGGCGCAGGAGGAGGAGGCGCAGGTGGTTGTGTTTACTTACTGACGCAAAACATCAGTTCAAATTTGACTATTGATATCAAAGGAGGAAATGGCGGGAATATATTCAATACATTATGGGCTTCTGCTTGTCATGGCCCTGGTGGTGGAGGCGGGGCCGGTGCCATCGTTTTTCAACAATCAGCGCTGCCCGCAAATGTAACACCTGTGGTTACTGGAGGCAATCCTGGTTCAGTTCTGCATACTGGGCCAGCGTGTGCAGGCTCTAGTTTTGGGGCTCAGGCAGGCGCTCCAGGTATTCTAGTGTATAATTATGCACCGCCAACACCAGGCACACCGCCAAATTTAGGTCAAGACACACTTATTTGTGCCGGTACAGCCCTTACTTTGCAACCAGATTCCACTTACACAGCCTACACCTGGAGCAATGGTGCCAATACAACTAGCATCACCATCAATGCGGCGGGCACCTATTGGCTCGACGTGCCGAGTGGCTGTGGCTTGGCCCGAGATTCCATTGTCGTCTCTGTTCAACAACCCGTTCTCGACCTCGGTCCGGATCTCTCGCATTGCCTTGGCGATTCATCTCTTTTACAACCAACAGGCTCCACAGGTACTTATTTGTGGTCAACCGGCGCCACTACCGCCACTATTTATGTGCAAAATGCAGGAAGCTATGTGCTCAATGTGCAGGATAACTTAGGTTGTATTGCGCAAGATGTTATCGCTATTTCGGTGCTGCAACCCGATACCTCGGCAAGCAACATGAGCTTATGTATTGGTTCCACTTATTCATTTTTTGGCCAGTCGATCAGCTCAGCGGGCACCTATCAAGCGACGCTCAGCAATCAATTTGGCTGCGATTCTTTGGTGTTCCTAACGGTCAATATGGAAGCCGACACCAGTTATGTCTCGATGACTATATGCGCCGATTCGACGCTTTCCTTCAATGGCTTAAGTATAAATAGCCCAGGCGTTTATACGGTTCATCTGAACAATCAAAATGGTTGTGATTCAATGGTTGTTTTGACTTTAAGCGAATGGGTGCTTCCTGTAGTAAGTGTTGCGGATACCTTTGTTTGTGCCAATACTTGCGTCACGCTCGTACCATCTGGCGCTTTGAATTATTTTTGGGATACCGCTCAAAATGCCAACGGCAGCCTAACCGTTTGCCCTGGTCAAACCACAACTTATTTGGTTTACGGAACCGATGCAAATGGTTGTGCGTCTGCACCTGTGCAAGCCACCGTGCAAATTGACCCTATTCCGGTGCCTAATTTTTATATCAATCCAGATCAGGTTGAGATAGACGACCCTACCATTACGGTATACAATGTTACGTCGGGTAACCTCAACCATCTTTGGACCATTAATGGCAGTACTTTTGAAAACGCGGCAAGTTCATTTGACTATGCTTTGCCTTTTGTCGACGGTACTTACAATATTCAGTTGGTGAGCTCCACAGATATTGGTTGTACTGATTCACTGACCCTGACCGCTACGGTCATGAATAACATAGCGGTCTATATCCCCAATTCATTTACGCCTGATGGCCAAGCATTTAACAATACCTTCTTTCCGGTCTTCTCAACCGGTTTTACGCCCAAAAATTACAGCCTAACAATCTTCAATCGTTGGGGAGAAGAAATCTTTGTGAGTCAAGATCCGCTGGCATACTGGGATGGCGCATTTGAAGATGGTACTGATTGCCCAGATGGCGTCTATAACTACCTACTTGAATACCAAGAGATCAACAAAGGTGAAGTGAAGCGAATCCTAGGCTTTGTTCACTTATTGAGGTAAAAAAAAATCCTGCCGAGGCAGGATTCCATAAATGCTAGTCAGTGCTTAATATTCATCTTCGTTGAAAAGAAAATCTTCTCTAGATGGATAGTCGGGCCATATTTCTTCGATACTTTCATACATATCACCTTCGTCTTCGAGGTCTTGTAGGTTTTCTACAACCTCCAGTGGTGCGCCGGTACGAATAGCAAAATCGATGAGTTCTTCTTTAGTGGCAGGCCACGGTGCATCTTCAAGGTAGGAGGCAAGTTCCAGTGTCCAGTACATGAGCTAAATATTTAGGTTTATTTTTTGGCAAAAGTAATTTTTATTTCCAAAATTCCAAGTACCAAACAAAAAAACTCGTAAAAATTTAATGTCGAGGCGTCCAGGTGTGTTCTTGTACACCTTTGTCAAGACTGAATTTCCTTGACAAGACAAAGAGGTAATCGCTGAGTCGATTGAGGTAGGTGAGTACCAGTGCTTCAACACCTTCAAGTTCGTCAAGAGTGACGGCCATGCGCTCTGCTCTGCGACAAATGCAACGCGCCACGTGCGTGTGGGCACTAATGGCATGACCACCAGGTAAAATAAAAGCAGTGAGTGGTGGCAAGGCTTCATCCATGACATCCATCCAGTGTTCGAGTTTTTCGACGTCACTTTCGAGAAGATCTGGTAATTGCATTTTTGACTTCTCTGGATCGGCAGCCAAATGAGAGCCAATCGTGAAAAGGCGGTCTTGGATCTCTTGGAGTTGCGCAACGTACAGCAAATTGATGTCTAAGGTACTGATCAGGCCGATATACGAATTG
>RDZL01000077.1 GCA_004295165.1 Flavobacteriia bacterium | reverse complement strand
AAGCCGGCATAGGAACCGTACAGCCATTTATGATGGCTTGAGTGGCCGGAGGCGTAGCGTACTGGGTACTTTGGAAAATTTGCGTTCCACCTGCGTTTGCAGCATTATAAACACGATAGTAGTTTTCCGAAGACCATGAACCTGCGGTGTAATTCACAGCGATAGACTGGCCTTGGTATACCGTAAAATTGTAGGTAGCCGGACCAAATCCGCTAGCTAGCGTCACGCTGGTAAGGACGTTTGTGCCACCAACGTTAACCGTTACTGCACCACCGTTCCATCCATCTCCCCAAGTATCTAATAATGAGATGGAATAAGTACAACCTTGCGCATGCGTCTTGTTTTGCTGGAACATTACGAGTAGCGCCGTGACAAGCAACACCGTAAATTTCACTAACAACCGACTCGATGCAGGTTTGAAAAGTAAGGATTTTTTCATAGTTTATAGTTTGTTACAATTTTAGCCGAAACATGCAATATGTTTACTACAAGGCGACTAAAATTATTCACAAACTTTCAGAATCTATTTTTAGTTGAGCCAACAACCCGATTTAATGAATATTTAGCAAGATTCATTGATTATTGATATTTACTCATCGAATATTTCTTCTCTTATGGGTCTAAAAAAAACAGTAATTTTGTTAATAACTATGAAACGCATCGGCTTACTCTCAGATACTCATGGCTTTTTAGATCCAAAAATCTGGAAATACTTTGCCGATTGCGATGAAGTTTGGCACGCCGGCGACATCGGTGACATAGCTACGCTAGAGGCCCTAGAAAACTTCAAGCCCTTGCGAGTGGTTTTTGGCAACATTGACAACCATATCATCCGAAGCGCGACCCAAGAATTTTTAAGATTTAAGCTAGAAGAGGTCGAAGTTCTAATGACCCACATCGCCGGCAGACCCGGAAAATATGCACGTCCGGCACTAGAAGAACTGCAAGCAAATGGCGCCCCACAGCTCTTTATCTGCGGACACTCCCATATTGCACTTGCCCAATTTGATAAGCGCTACAATATGTTATGGCTCAACCCCGGCGCTTGTGGCTACAAAGGATTTCATCACGTCAAGACCATTTTTCGTAGCCACAAGCG
>RDZL01000051.1 GCA_004295165.1 Flavobacteriia bacterium | reverse complement strand
TACGTTTCAAATAAGTTCAGTTCGCAATGATTGAGGTTGTAGATGGTACGGTTCTCGATCAGGGTTTTGAGTGAAGCTACTTGTGTGAGTTGGGGTGTTTGTAGTAAAGTTGGTGTGTTCATGTCAAAATTGAAATGTTAAACTACAAAAAATGAAGCAATTAAGCAAATGAAACTTCGGGTTTATGACCATGTTTAAAATTTATTATGCACGAACTAAATAAGCCAACACACTTTATGCTAATTTTGCAACGTCTCTAAGGGGTGCCGAAAGGCTGAGAACATACCCATTGAACCTGATTTGGATAATGCCAGCGAAGGGAAGATGACGCGCTTAACTTACAAAACTGTCAAGAAGAGCCCCTTATTCTTGTTTAATTTTTTAGAAAATGAAAACAAGACTTATACTATTCATTTCGTTCATCGGTCAATTTTCTTTGGCCCAAAATAACAAACCACGAGTTTCGGGTGATACCATTCGCGGTATTCAAAATATGGAAAGTGTTGTGGTGAAAGGCTTGCGCGCCCAAGATGCCCCAAACAACACAACTGTCAACAAAACGGCGCTCAACAGCAAGAATTTTGGTCAAGACATGCCTACGCTGTTAGAGTTCACCCCTTCGGTAGTCACTACCAGCGACGCGGGTGCGGGCATCGGCTACAGCGGACTTCGCATCCGTGGCGTAGATGCCAGTCGCATCAATGTAACGATCAACGGCGTTCCGGTCAATGACCCTGAATCTCACGATGTATACTGGGTCAATATGCCCGACCTCGTGGGCTCCATAGAAAACATGCAAGTTCAACGCGGAGTAGGATCATCTACAAACGGCGCAGCTGCGTTTGGCGCAAGTGTCAACATCAAAACCAATGACTTGCGCCCACAGCCGGCAGCGCGCATCGATTTTTCTGGCGGTTCATTTGGCACGCTTAGGGGCACGCTACAAGCCTCAACAGGACTGCTCAACAACCGTTTTTCTTTAGATGCTCGACTCTCTGAAATTCGTTCGGGCGGCTACCTCGACCGCGCTTCGGCAGATTTGCGCTCACTTGCGCTCACCGCAACTTATTTGACTCCAAAATCAATCTGGAAAGCAGTGGTCTTGAATGGTGCAGAGCGCACGTATCAGGCTTGGTATGGCACGCCCGAAAGCCGCTATCGTTCAGATGAACAAGGTATGCTCGACTACGCTGCGCGCAATGGCTTGAGCGCTGCTGAAACGCAGAATTTATTGCAGTCAGGCAGAACATACAACTATTACACCTACGCCAATCAAGTAGACAACTATAATCAAGATAATTACCAGTTGCACTTCATCCACCGCTTCTCTTCAAAACTTGACCTCAACTTGGCGGCTCATTACACCTATGGAAGAGGCTATTACGAAGAATACAGAACGCAAGATGAGCTTTCCGACTATGGGCTTGCACCCGTGGTAGTTGGTACAGATTCAATCATGAGCTCTGATTTGATCAGAAGACGTTGGCTAGACAATCATTTTGTCGGGATCGTTTACGGACTCAATTACCAATTGAAGCCCAATTGGAAACTGACCCTCGGCGGCGCCGCAAACCGTTATACAGGGCTGCATTTTGGCCAAATCATTTGGGCCCAATTTGCTTCGAATAGTCAGATTTACGACCGCTATTACGAAAACGACGCCAATAAATCCGAGTTGAGTACTTATCTGAAATCGAACTACAGCAAAAACGGCTGGGACCTCCAACTCGACCTCCAGTACCGCGGCATCGCTTATTCATTCTTGGGCGTAGACCAAGTGAGCGGCGTGTTGGCAGACGTAACGCAAAATGTGCAGTATCATTTTTTCAATCCTAAATTGGCCTTTGCCAAGTTGCTCGGATCAAATAAGCTCTTTGGTTCCGTCGGTATTGCCAATCGCGAACCTGTTCGCCGCGATTTCCGAGAAAGCACCCCTCAAAACAGACCGCTGCCAGAGCGCATGTACGATGCAGAGCTCGCTTATCGCATGGCCTTCAAGCGTTGGACTACCCAGGCCAATTTGTTTTTAATGTACTATCAAGATCAGTTGGTGTTAACGGGTCAAATCAACGATGTGGGTGGCTATACCCGCACTAACGTCGACCAAAGCTACCGCGCTGGTTTGGAGCTGGAATTTGCTTATCAACTCAGTCAAAATTGGCGCCTTCAAGGTGCCACAACGCTCAGTCAGAACAAGGTCATGAACTTTGTTGAATACGTAGATGTCTACTTAGACGAAGCGCCTTATTATACCCAAGCGCAAATCACTCATGGCACCACCGATTTGGCGTTTTCACCCAACTTCATTCATACTTTAGGCTTGCAATACCAGCCCACCGCAGCGCTCTCTTTGGCCTTACAAAGTAAATATGTGTCGCGTCAATACCTAGACAACACTTCTAATGTGGCCAGAAGTCTAGACCCTTTCACCTTTACCAATTTCATTTGCAATTATAAAGTCAAGCAAAACTTTGCCAAAGAAATGGAAATTGGTTTGTTGGTCAACAACCTCTTTAACGCGCTCTATGCCAATAATGGCTATACCTTTAGTTATCAATATGGTGGCCTCACGACAACTGAAAATTTTTACTATCCACAAGCCGGCAGACATTTCTTATTGAAAATGAACATCCAGTTTTAATTCTCTATCTTTGGAGAAAATTCTCCACATGAAAAATATCAGCGCTGCAGTCATTTCCTTATTTTGTTTTGCTGCTCAGGCTCAAGTTTTAGAAAAGCCTCAATTAGTAGAAAAAATCGATACCAGCGTTGTCATCGAACAAGATTTGGTGCCGCCACCAGTAGAAATCACTGAGGTTTGGGCTGTTCCAGACAGCGAAGAAGACCGCAGTACACCGCAGTTTCCGGGCGGGCAAGATTCACTGGCTTTATACCTGAAAAATGCAGTAGAACAATTCATTTTTGCCGATACAAGCGACTCATTTCCGTGGGGAGAATCCGTATATATCGCCTTTGAAGTTGCTACTGATGGCCAGCTGAACAATCCAATTGTTGAAATGGGATACAACGCCCTGCTAGATAGCGCTGCACTTGACATCGTGCGCAATATGCCAAAATGGATCCCAGCTTCCGACGAAAATGGAACACCAATTGTGGCGTCATATCGCCTTCAAATTATCTTCGACCTCGAATTAGACATGGAAGGCGATTTTGAATTTGAAGAAGGTTCAATGAGAGAAAAAGGGCACTGGGCTGGCTTTGAATTAGGTGTTCAGCTCAATACCAGTGGTTTCCTTGACCCAACACCCACCTTTGCCACGACACCTTATTGGGAAAATAACTCGGCAAAAAGTTTGTTGTTTAACCTCAATACATTTCAATACAAGTTCAATTTAATCAGTGATGTCTTGGGCCTGACAACAGGTTATGGCTTTCATTTTGGCGCCACAGAACTCACCTCTTCTTACGTCCTTGCCCACACCCCAGATACCGTTTATGCCGTCATTGACAACAATCAAGTTTACAAGCGCAATACCTTATATTCGGCTTACTTTACCGTTCCATTACTTTTGGAATTTACAGCAGGCCAAGATCAACCTTTCAAAAAGATATTTTATCTAGATGCAGGTGTTATTGGTGGTGTTCGCATGTATAGCCATCAACGTTTTACGGGTACTTATGCCAATGGCGATCAATTTGAGAACACCACGAAGGCCAAGTTCAATTTGAACACCTGGATGCTAGACGCAAGCGTTCGTGTCGGTTACGGACATTTTGGTTTATTTGCTAATTACGCCATTCTCAGCATGTTTAAAGAAGGGACCACTGTAGGCGTTTACCCAATGCGCTTCGGAATCTCATTCAATATACCTCAGTAACGAAACAAATTGAGCTCATTGCCCGCCATAAATGCTTTGGCGTCCATGCGCTTTTTGCCTTCCATCTGAATTTCTTTCACGAGTAAAGTGGTTTGTTGGCCACAAGGAAACAATATGCCTTCTTTACTTGCCTGAGGGCCGTCTGTTCTCTCGCAAACGTGCGCACTAATTTCAGAACTAAAGATTTTAAACTGAAC
>RDZL01000076.1 GCA_004295165.1 Flavobacteriia bacterium | reverse complement strand
CATTATACCAAGTAATAGTTCCACCATCTGGTGAAGTTGCTACAGGAATAAGAGTTTGAATGGGATTAGTTTGACACACGGACTGATTTCCAGCAGATAATGGCAAGGCAGGGTCAGTTATTGTTACAGTAAGTGAATATCTATTGTTACTTTCACAAGCCGATAGGGTTTGGGAAGCATAATAAGTAGTACCATTTACTAGGGTGGTTGTTGTAGCAAGAGGCGTTCCACCACTCGGATTAGCGTACCAACGAATAGCTGTTCCAGTGGCTGTTAAATCACCAATAGTTCCGCTATTGCAAACGATTTGATTACCTGAGCCACTAGGAGCAGGTGTTTTTGTTATGGTTACAGTTACAGCAAAACGGTTAACACTTTCGCACCCTAATGCATTAGTTGCAGTTTGTGTTGCGTAATATGTTGCATCTGTAAGAAGTGCTGTAGTAGCTAAAGGGGTTGTGCTCACTGCAGAATTGTACCATTTTATGTTCGTTCCACTTGCTACTAAATTAGCGATTGTAGGCGCATCAATTTGACAGAAAATTTGATTTGTTGCGCCGCTAGGAGCCGCAATACCTTCTATAGTTAATGTAACAGCTACTCTTGTTGTACTAGTACAGTTTGTAGTAGTGTTTCTTGCCTCTACATAGTAAGTATAATTTCCAGCAGCAGTAACAATAGGCGTATAATTCAAGGCATTACTCAAAAAAGGAGTGCCACCAGTTTGTGTTGTGTACCAATCAGCAGTTTCTTGCGAGGCCACAGAGACACTTAGCGTAGGATTGTTTTGTCCTTCACAAATAGTTTGATTGGCACCCGCGATAGGAGTGTTTATAATTGGACAGCTACAGTCAGGAGCAGTAATTACTATTGATTCGTTGCATCCTCCAGCAACATTGGCATTAATAGTAATGTTGGTTCCAGCAGGAATATTAGTAATCCCAGAAGCGCCTATGGTACCTACATTTGGAACAACGCTAATGTTTGTTCCTGCAGTGGCATTAAAAGTAACCGAGTAGGTAAGTAGATTAGCAGCACAAGTAGTATTGGTAATAGTAAGTAGCGGAGCAGGTTTTATTTCTAGTATAACCGGAGTTCTT
>RDZL01000050.1 GCA_004295165.1 Flavobacteriia bacterium | reverse complement strand
GGTTTGGGCGACGTCATGGTCTTTCTGTTTTTTGGGTTGGTGAGCGTCATTGGCGTTTTTGGACTCTACGGAGAAAGTTTTGAGTGGTTGGTATTATTTCCAGCCATCAGTATTGGCGCTTGGAGCACGGCGGTCTTGAACCTCAACAACCTAAGGGATGTAAAGAACGATGCACAGATGCACAAGCGCACCATGGTGGTCAAGCTCGGTTTCGATAAAGGTAAAATTTACCATGTTTTCTTGGTGGCCACAGGCTTGGCTACTTGGTTTTTTACGGTTTATCTGTTGGCCGTGAGTGCTTACAATTACTATTTATTTATCGCGCTTTTGCCTTCTTTGGGCTTGGTCTTGCACCTTAAAAAAGTACTGGAAACGCAGGTGCCAGCTGAGCTCGATCCAGAACTTAAAAAAGTCGCATTATTGACTTTCTTTTCGGCCTTGCTTTTTGCAATTTTACTTAACTTTGCCCCGCATTAAATCAACACACATGAACATCCTTGTTTGTATTTCCAAAGCGCCAGACACCACTTCAAAAATTGCTTTTACCAATGGTAATACGCAGTTCGACGAAAACGGCGTTCAATATATTGTCAACCCCTACGACGAATGGTATGCCTTGGTGCGCGCCCTTGAGCTCAAAGAAGCGCAAGGTGGCAACGTCACCATCATTACCGTTGGTACTACCGCAGACGACGCCGTTATCCGCAAGGCTTTGGCCATTGGTGCCGACGACGCAATTCGCATCGACGCCCCAGCTACAGACGCTTATTTTGTCGCGATGCAAATTGCCGAATATGCCAAAGGCAAAGGCTTTGACCTCATCCTGACCGGTAAAGAAACCATCGACTACAACGGCTCGCAAGTTGCCGGCATGATCGCCGAGGCGCTAGAGTTGCCCTATATTTCTATCGCGACCAAACTCGACGTTGCGGGCAGCACCATCAGCTGCGAGCGCGAAATCGTAGGCGGAATGCAAGAAGTTGAGCTACAGGCTCCAGCTGTGATTAGCTGTGCAAAAGGAATGGCCGAGCAGCGCATCCCGAACATGCGCGGCATCATGGCAGCGCGCACCAAGCCACTCAACGTAGTTGCACCAGCTGCGCTCGAAGCCCTCACCACCTTTAGCACTTACAGCATGCCAGCTGCCAAGTCTTCAGTTAAACTCATCGATCCAAACAACCTCGACGAACTCGTTGCGCTCTTGCACAACGAAGCCAAAGTCATCTAAGCTTTACACCCATGAATCTCGTATACATCAATTCAGCAAATGGTTTGTCCAAAGCAGCTTTGGAGACCGTCACTTATGCTAAAAAATTAGGCGCAGACGTCGCTGTTGTGACCAACGGAAACGCTGCTGCTGAGCTCTTGGCTACACTAGGCGCTTATGGTGCCAGCACCGTTTTGCAAGACGCGGGCGTTGATGGCCAAGACCCAAGCCAGCTCGTGAAGCTCGTTGCAGCTGCGGCTAGCAAAGTTGACGCCAGCACCATTATCTTTTCTCATGACCTCATCGGAAAAGCAGTTGCGCCACGCTTATCGGTGCGCCTGAAAGCTGGCCTCGTAGCCGGTGCAGTTGCCCTTCCTGAAGCCGATGGCAGCACTAAAGTCAATGTTTTTTCGGGTAAAGCCTTTGGTTTTGTCAAGGTAAATAGCGCAGTGCGCATTATTTCTTTGTTGCCCAACAGTATCCAGCCCGAGCAAACGGGTGGCAACTGCAGCACAGAGGCCTTTGACAGCCAAGCCGGCAGCAGTGCCATTACCATTAAAGCGACCAAAAAACCTGAAGGAGCCATTCCATTGCCAGAAGCCGAATTAGTGGTTTCTGCCGGCCGTGGGCTCAAAGGCCCTGAGAACTGGGGCATGGTCGAAGACCTTGCCGCGGCCCTTGGCGCAGCCACCGCTTGTTCGCGGCCAGTGGCCGACATCGGATGGCGTCCGCACCACGAGCACGTAGGGCAAACTGGAGTGGCCATCCGTCCTAATCTTTACATCGCAGCAGGCATCTCTGGCGCCATTCAGCACCTCGCTGGTGTGAACGGTTCTAAAGTAATTGTCGTGATCAACACCGACGCCGAAGCACCATTCTTCAAGGCCGCAGACTACGGTATTGTAGGCGATGCTTTTGAAGTGCTGCCACGCTTTACCGAAGCGGTCAAACGTTTCCGTGCTGCTCAACACTAATGCAAAAAATCATCCTTGACATAGCGGGTATCGCTTATAGCCAAACACAATCTGGCTCTTACGTACTGACGCTCGAAGAGCGCGATGGCTTGCGCAAACTTCCTATTGTCATTGGTGGCTTTGAAGCTCAAGCAATTGCCGTAGAACTCGAGAGCATGGTGCCTTCTCGGCCCCTCACCCACGACCTCTTCCGTGCATTTTGCCAAGCGTTCAACGTAGAGGTCATAGAAATTCTCATCTACAAATTCAAAGACGGCGTCTTTTTTGCCAAACTCATTTGTGAGCAAAATGGCGTCCCGACAGAGCTAGACTCCCGCACCTCAGATGCCATCGCTATTGGTGTGCGCTTCAAAGCGCCTATCTATACGCTCAGCAGTATTCTCGACGAAGTCAGCGGTATTTCGCCGAGTGCAATTTCAGAACCCTATGATTTTGACGACGAAAATGATATCTTTGGTCACGACGAGAAAGCGCCAAACGAATGGGATATCTACGCTACAGAAGAGCTAGAGCACCAATTATCAGAGGCACTCGATAACGAAGATTACGAACTAGCCTCTAAAATCCGCGATGAACTCAACCGCCGCCATCAAAACTAGACTTACCCTCCTCAGTTTTTTTCAATTTTTTGTTTGGGGAGCCTGGCTCACCACCATCGGCACCTACTGTACAGAAGGTAAAGGCTGGAGTTTTCCGCAATTTGGCGCCGTGTTCTCTACCCTAGCGCTTTCCTCGATCCTGATGCCTTCTCTGATCGGGATCATTGCCGATAAATGGCTGCGTGCAGAGCGCTTGTACGGCGTTTTACACCTCACCTACGGTGTATTCATGCTACTCATTCCTCAAATTGACAATTTGCAAGGTGCTTTTCCTGCAATGCGCGCTTTAGCCGATTACGAACTGCTCTACTGGCTTGTTTTTGGTGGCATGCTCGCCTATATGCCCTCCATTTCGCTTTCCAACTCGGTTTCTTACCGAATCCTGAAGATGAACGACCTGAATGTTCAATCCGACTTTCCGAAAATTCGGGTTTGGGGCACCATCGGTTTTATTGCTGCCATGTGGCTCACCAACCTGAGCGGCAGCAAGGCCTCAGCCAATCAATTTTATATTGCCGGAGTCGGCGCCATCTTACTCGGACTCTATGCCTTCTCCTTACCTGCCTGTCATCCGCAAGGTAAAACGAGTGAAAAAAAATCCTTAGCCCAACAACTCGGCTTGGACGCCTTCAAGCTTTTTGCTGATTACCGCATGGCTTTGTTTTTCATCTTTTCTATCTTGCTCGGCGCTGCACTTCAACTTTCCAATATGTACGGCGATGCTTACCTCAGCAGTTTTCCGAAAGGCACGCTAGTCGAGAAGTATTCAACGATCATTTACTCGATTTCTCAGGTATCCGAAACCATTTTTATCCTGACGATTCCCTTCTTTTTGAAGCGCTTTGGAATCAAAAATGTGATGCTTTTTGCCCTTATTGCATGGGTGCTGCGCTACGGTTTCTTTGCCTACGGGAGCACAGATTTTGGCGTATTCTTGATTGTCATGAGCTGCATTGTTTACGGAATGGCGTTTGATTTCTTCCTGATCTCGGGCTCTATGTTCGTAGAGGCCAACACCGACAGCAACATTCGCTCGAGTGCACAAGGTTTGTTTATCATGATGACCAACGGTATTGGCGCCTACATCGGGACCATAGCCAGTAGTCAAATCATCGATAGCTATTTTAAAATCTCAGCCACAGAAACAGACTGGCACGGTGCGTGGTTGCTCTTTGCCGCTTATTCGCTTGTGGTGGCTATTTTATTTTTGCTCCTGTTCAAGGAGAAACGCGCGGCCTAATCTCTGGTAAACTTATAGCCTAC
>RDZL01000049.1 GCA_004295165.1 Flavobacteriia bacterium | reverse complement strand
GAAGACGGTTGTGGAGGTTCCATTGATTCTATTTATGTTGTTCTCATGCCTGTGCCCAGCTATCCTTATTATACCGATACATTGGGCTTATTTGTCAATACTACAGGGCCAATATTGGCTTATTATTCTTGTTTAGACCCTCCTGTTGTGTTCAATTTAGATAGTATTTGCAGCGGTTGTGTACTTAGCGTACCAGGTTTGCCGGGAACAGGCACGGGGCCTTATCAAATCAATCAGAGCGGTGTTTATGCGGTATCGCTTTCATTGGGAGTTTGCACTCAGAATTCTTTGATCGATGTGAATTTCTATGATACATTGGTTTTTCCTCCAGTTGTTCCTGCCTTGTTACCTGCAGTTGATACCTTTTATACTTGTGGAGATTTTATTGAATTCAACTTGACAGATAGCCTCACCAATCCAACCTTAAATTCATCTGGAGGATTTGCTTATCATACCGTAGACACCGCTATTTGGATCATTAACGGTCAGCAATTTGTAGAGACTGGTTCTTCTATTAGTTACTTGATCAATTCATCGGGTTGGGTAAATGTTTCCGTATCTTTTGACTTGACGGTAGAAAATGACTGTGAACAGTTATCTGCAACATATTCCTTGCAAGATTCTGTTTATGTCGTTGTATACAACCCACCGGGTATTCAAATTACACCCATTATTGGAGATACACAGATTTGCCCTGGAGATTCTATTATTCTGAGCATCAATCCTACTATTCCAGGTTGTAACTGGAGTATGCTCATACAACCTGAAGGAGGAGCTGGGATCATTTGGCAAAGTCAAGATGGAGATAGCATTGCAGTGGACGCTTCTTGTTTATATGCCTATGGTGGTAGTTTTATTGATCCGATATCTGGTTGTTCATATAGCGTAGATACCTCTATCTATGTGGAAATTTTACTTCCACCAGAAATTACCATTACACCCAGCGACGCCATTTTATGTCCAAACGACAGTTTATTGCTACAAGTTCCGAACAGCTACCAAACGTATCAATGGGTTGGTCCGGGTCTAGGTACTAGTTTAGGGTCTTCCTCGCTTTATGCCGCAACAATCGGAGAATTCTATTGTATTGTAACAGATTCCAATAGTTGTGTTTTTTCGAGCCCACCTGTGCTTATTGAAAATTACGTAACGCCTTCGCTCTCTGTTCAACCCACCAATATTTTATGCGGAGGAAACAGTGTTGAATTGTTCGTACTCACAGTGGGTAATCCAATACTCAGTTGGTGGCCAATTATTTCGAATTCCAATTCAATTATCGTTGATCAGCCAGGTTATTATGGGGTGAGCATCGAGCAATGCGGCTTTACTGTTTTGGATAGTATGGAGGTAATAGACGGCACTTTTAGCGCCTCGATAAGTGCTGCTGATACCATGCTTTGTTATCAGGAAACGATTTTGATTGAAGGCTCTTTGCCCAATGCCAACTATGAGTGGTCCCCTGCAGTGGGTTCAAGTGCTTCCATACTTCAGGTTTCCGCACCAGGAACCTATAGTGCCATTGTCACCAATGAGTTTGGTTGCCAATTTTCAACAAATGAAGTCAGTGTTGGGGTATATCAAGATAATATTCCTGTGGCTTCATTTACTGACACGGTATGTCCGCTATCAACTGTTGTTTTACAAGCGCCAATTCCCGAGAATGCACAATGGTATGCATCCGATTCTGTTTTTTTGACAGCGGCGCCCACTTTTACACTTACTGCGCTCACTCAAGACAGTGTTTTGTTACTCAATTATCCGAGTGCCAACTGTCCAAATTCTTATGCGAGCTATCAGATTATTCTCTATGATAGCTTGCCTGAAGGCCTCTTGCAAGGCCCTAGTGTTTGGTGTAACGCCCAACCACTTACCTTGCAATTTCTTACTCAGCCTCAAACAGATTATATTTGGTTCAATCAGGATAGCTCGCAACTCATTCAAACCGTTAACAGTCCGGGGACATACTGGATTACATACAGCCGCTGCGGCCAAAGCATTACGGATAGCCTTACAATCAGCGACCATAGTATCCAGCTCGCTCTAAATGCTACAGATTCGCTTATTTGTATGAACTCAACTTCTGGCGGTCTTACAGAGGTCTTGCTTTTGGTCAATTCAAATGCTTCTCAATTCAGTTGGAATGTGCCTTTTGATACGCTGCACCCTCAACAAATTGTAGTGAGTTCTCCCGGAGTGTATACGGTATATGCAACGAATGATTTTGGTTGTTCGGCCAAAGATAGCCTTTCTATTAATGGGGTTGATTGTAACGCTGAGGTTCCAAATGTTATTACACCGAACGGTGATGGCATCAATGATGTGTTGCTCATTGCCGATGCAGCGTTGCACCCCTATAACAAACTAATTGTACTGAATAGATGGGGTAATGTGCTCTTTGAGGCCGCACCTTACCTCAATAATTATAGTCCGACAGATCTGGTTGACGGCACGTATTTTTATATGTATTATCCAAATGTGCTGCAAAAACCACTCTTACTCAAGCAGGGCTTTTTCATGCTCTTTGGCGAGTAGAATTCGATAGCCCCCTCTAAAAGTGCGCATTTCTCGTATTGCTAGTGAAACCAACTTTCAATACAATCCCATGAAAAAACATAAACTACTTTTCTTCTTTGTACTCCTTGCGATCCAGTCTTTTGCTCAAAATCCTGTAGACTTGAGAGGGGTGAGGTATTATTACGAAACGCCCACATTTGGAATTTTTGGCACTGCCAATAATGGTTTTGAACCTTTACATATTGCCGAAACCAATGATTCATATATCCTTTCTGGAAATAATAAAGACGGACTGATGTTGAGAACAACAATCATTAAAATCAATAAGCAAAGCAGCACACTCACTTGGGATTACTTCGAGGATAAAAAATCACAAACCCGAGGCATTAGTCTAACAGCTGATGATAAAGTGCTGATGGCTTTTGATAATTACCAAGATGATTCCATCAAATTTACGCGCATCAATCCAGACGGAAGCGCCAATAGTGTTGCATTTCTTCTGTTCCCATATGTGCGTATTGAAAAATTCAACCGAGTAGCAACTAATTTAAATGCAGCAAACGGCATCAAGGGTATCGATACAATCCTAGCAGCTACCTTGTTTTTTAACGACAATGGCCAACTTCAAAATACGGTAACTTTCCCAAATCCGAGCCCAATTCTGAATCTCCCAATTAGTACCTGCACAAGTTACAAGACCTTTGCATACAATAATGAGATGCTCACTTTTGGCACCATATCAAGACAACTTTCAACAGCAGGAACAACCCCTGCTGGATTTGCTCCAGTACTTTGGCATTGGACAGGACAAACCATTTTGACATCAAAAGAAATTTATTCGGAGCTCATCAATCCAAACACAGGTTATTCAGATATCAAGTTAATCGATGTGCAAAAATTCAACAATGACTTTGTCCTCGCCGTGAAGCAAAGATCGTCTTCGACAGAAGTTAATTATGTGCCGCATCTCACTTACCTCGATGCAAATTTGAATATCGTTTGGGATGTTGCAATTACCACTCTATCTGATGTTTGGACCTATAAAGTTGCGCAATTGAAAGTTGATGAAAATTCTGGAATCATCTATTTGGCTGGTTATCAATACCGATATAACCCATTTGATCAACGTCAATTTTTAGCAAGGTATCAATCCGATGGCACACTCATAGATATCAAGTTCTTTACTATTGATGAGTATATTGAAAATAATATTTACGCGATGGAATTAATGGAAGATGGGGACTTGCTTTTTGCGGGAAAAGGTAAACAAGCAGACGGTACCCGTTACTTCTTCACCTACCGAACGAATCCTGAAGGCTATCATTCGGATGGCCAGTATGTTGGAATTCATGAGTTCTTGGTTTCAGCCACAGAAATAGGTATTTTTCCAAATCCTTCAGACGGAATTTTTGAAATTTCAAGTATGTCAGCTCAAAGCATCAACTTGATTATCTTCAACGAACAAGGACAGCAAATCCTGAGCTCCGAACTGCCAACCCCTTCCGAAAATAATATCATCGACCTTAGCAATCAATTACCAGGCATATACTTTGCACATATTTCGCAAG
>RDZL01000048.1 GCA_004295165.1 Flavobacteriia bacterium | reverse complement strand
TTGGTCTTTTCGCAGGTCCTTGGGGTATCGTGCTCGGGCCGTTAATTGGTGCTTATACCGGTGAACTGATCGCTGGTCGTAACAACCAAGAAGCATGGCGTTCTGCCAAAGGGGCCTTCTTGGGTTTTTTACTCGGTACCGGACTCAAAATTATGTTGGTTGGGGCCATGTTATGGAGCGCCCTGCAAGGCCTTATAAACTAGAAATATAGCTAAAGCACAACGCTTTTTGCAAAAAAAAGAGAAACGCAGAAATTATTGTTCATAACATGAGCAACGTCATTTTTTTCAATGCGTTATAATTTTGAACTTTGTATTGTATGGTTAAAAAACTATTTGCATTATTCACCCTCTTACTACTGACCATTGGCGGTGTGTGGGGGCAGTCTTTGCAAGCTAGTTTTTTAACCATACCAAGTTTTAATGCTACTAGCCAAACACTCAATGTTTGTCAGGGATCTACTGTTTTATTTGTTCTTAGTGATCAGAACATCACTAATATGTCTCCCACCACAACCGTATCGTGGAGTTTTACAGGTGCCAATATTAGTTCATCTACACTTAGAACCCCTTTTGGAGTAACTTTCTCGAGTTCTGGTACAGCACAGCTCACGCTGACTGATGGTACCACCATTTCAACTTTTAACATCACAATAAATGCCAGTAGTGTACCGACTGCAACTCCAACGCTTTCGGTTGCAAGCCCTACTGCCGTGACCAGTTCAACAAATAATGATGGCATTACAAAATTCACGTATTGCCCGAGCCCTGAAACGGGTAATTTTACCTTTAATTTTGCGCTTTCTTCCTCTCTAGCTTGCCCTAGTCAAATTGCAAGTAATGCGATATCAAATGTCAATCTTATTGTACTTGGCTCGTCAACTAATCCTACCATCTCTGGGTGTCCGGTCAGTTCAATTACAAGACAGTTTCAGCAAGGATTTTATTACTTGGTTTTTAGAGTCAACTTTGTCAACGGCTGTACCTATTCCAAGGTTTATTATTTAGAAATCGGGAACCCTTCTATCAGTATAAATACTGCTGCGGCAGCAGCCTGTGATCCAGGGGCATACTCCTTGTCTTTCAATGATCAAATCCCCGGAGTAACTTATACTATTTTTTGGGATTTCAATAACAACCCCTTATTAGTCAGTCAATATACTTATCCTAATTTTCCTATTTCACCCCAAACCGTAGACCACAATTATTCCTTTGCGCCTTGCACAGGAACACCTCCCGTGGCGCCGGATAGAGTCATTAAGGTCCGTGCCGATAACTCCTGTCCAGGAGAAACTGAATTGACGCCAGCAACGATTCACGTCAACAAAAAACCAGAGGCCGGGTTCACTATTTCGACTCCCATAACAATTTGCCAAGGCACGAACGTAATTTTCACAGATACATCTAATTCTGGTGTTTACATTGAGCCCAATAATCAATGCTCACCGGTTCATAAAAGAGAGTGGTTTATTGACCCAACAATTGTGGCGCCAAATAACCTGAACGGGACATTAGGAAGCTACATGTTAAATTCCAATGGGAGTTCCACAATTGACATCACGTTCAACACTCCCGGCACCTATGAAATTGGTCTGATTGCATACAATAATTCTTGTGACCCAGATACTGCCTGGAAAACTATTTGCGTCGTCCCTGCCGTACAAGCCAACTTTAATGCAAGTGCGACGACGGGTTGCGCGCCGATAGCTGTAACAACCACCAATAATTCGAGTTTGCCTGGTTGCCCCGGGACAAACATGCTTTATAATTGGAGTGTGAGCAATGCCACGGCAACTTGTGGCACACCCGCTTGGAACTATACCAACAATACAAACTCCAACTCTGCACAGCCTCAGTTCAGTTTTACAGGGCCTGGTATCTACACCATTAGGTTGGTCAGTTCCTTGAACCCGAGTGTGGCTGGTGCACAGTGTCAGAACGATACCATTACTCAGACCATCACTGTCAAAGGACCCCCAATTATTGATCTCCCGCCGCCAAGTCCAATTTGTCAGGGTCAGGCATTTATTCCTCAAGCAACAGTCAACGATTGTTATACCACATCGTCTACTTATGCCTGGACTTTCAATAGCGGCACGCCTGCAAGTTCTACTGTACTCAACCCAGGGTCTATCACTTATGCCACAACTGGGAATTTCACCTACTCCCTGAGCGCAACCAATGAGTGCGGAACGGATACAGAAAACAATACAATTACTGTCAATCAAGCCGCAATTGTTGCTGCGAGTGCCAATAGTATTTCTTGTTCTGGCCAAGCCATTTCCTTATCGGGATCTGTAACAGGAGGTGCAACGGGTGGCACCTGGACCTCCAGTGCCGGTGGTAACTTCTTGCCCAATTCAACTACACTCAATGCATCTTTTGTGCCTTCTCCAGGCGTTACTGGGTCTGTCACACTCACTCTTACAGCTACTGGAGTAGTCGCTCCTTGTCCGTCAGTAAACGACCAAGTGACTATTTCATTGAATGCAAACCCAATTGCTATGGCGGGGAATGACACCTCTATTTGTGCGGGTTCAACGGTATTACTACAAGGAAGTATAGGGGGTGCTGCAACAAGTGCAACTTGGTCTACAACAGGAAGCGGTACATTTCAGAGCGTATCTTCATTGAATACCATTTACACGCCTAGTGCTGCAGATATTGCTGCGGGCAGCGTCAGCCTAATACTTACCACCAACGACCCTGCTGGCCCTTGTGACCCAGCTAAAGACACCCTAAATGTGGTGATCATACCTATTCCAACACTTACCGTGGGAAGTTCAAGTGCTATTTGTTCGGGTGTTGCTTTTTCGATTCCACTCACACCTAGTATTACATCTCCGCCTGCCAGTTATGCTTGGGCTTTGTCAGGGTCTTTACCTACTGGGGTCACTACAACAACTAGCGGTACCATTGCCGCACCGAATAGTCAGTTTACAGGAACCGTTCAAAACCTAAGTACCGGGCCTGTTACCTTACAATACCTCATCACGGCTACAGTTAATGGCTGTAATAGTACCAGCACACCGGTATCAGTAGTGATCAATCCGCTCCCTCAGCCGCTCATTACTCCGCCCGGACCCATCACTGCTTGTAACGGAACAAGTGTAACATTAACCACTTCAGTTTTTTCGAGCTACCTCTGGAGTACCAATGCGACCACACAAAGTATCACTGTGAATGCCGCAGGAAACTACACTGTGACGGTGACCAACTCTTATGGTTGTACGGGAACCTCTGCAGCCACAGTGGTAAACTTTAGTGAACCATTGACACCTACTTTCAATCAGGTCACCCCCATTTGTTATAATGGCACTTTCTCTCTTCCCACCACTTCCATCAATGGTATTTCGGGTACATGGTCTCCAACGATCAATCCTTTAGCTACAACTACCTACACTTTCACGCCTTCAAGCGGCCAATGTGCCAATACCGCACAAATGACTGTAACAGTCAATCCGCTTCCTATTCCTACGGTTAGTGCCAATGGGCCTTTGACTTTTTGTCAAGGTTCATCAGTGGTGCTTACTGCAACAGGAGGCGGAACTTATGTTTGGAATTTGAATGGCGCGGTCATTCCCAACGCCACTTCATCTAGCTTAACGGCAACACAAGCTGGCAATTACACCGTGACGGTTACCAATGCAAACGGTTGTTCGGCTACCAGTGGCGTTCAAGTATTGACTGTTAATCCGCTACCACAACCAACTATCACAGCAAGTGGTGCTGTCAATTTATGTCAAGGGCAAAGTATTACACTCTCTACAGGAACTTTTGACAGCTATTTGTGGAGCTCGGGGCAAACATCATCGTCTATTACGGTGAGTACCGCAGGCACCTACAGCGTGAATGTGACCTCAGGAGGTTGTACCGGAATCTCCAATACAATTGTGGTTACCGTAATCAATGATCCTGTTGCAACTATTGTCGGAACAGCAAGCGTCTGTGAAAATGGGGCGCAACCCAACATTACCTTCACCGGGTCTAACTCCACGGCGCCGTATACCTTTACCTACAGCATCAACGGTGGAGCCAACCAAACCATTACGACTTCGCCAACAAGTTCTTCTGTTACACTACCCGTGCCTACGGCAACTACCGGGACCTTTACTTACACGCTGTCTAACGTT
>RDZL01000137.1 GCA_004295165.1 Flavobacteriia bacterium | reverse complement strand
GACTTGAATTACCGCTATTTTGCCAGTGGCTTTTCGGCCCCGGGCAGAAATGTTTCGCTTTCCTTGCGTTGGCGTTGGTAGGCAGGAACGAATGGGGTTACTTTGCAAGATGGAGATCAAGACAGCCGATTACCTCATTTCCAATGCTGACCAAGCCCAATGCCCGGCACCAGACAGGGCCGAGTTTGCTTTCATTGGCCGCAGCAATGTGGGCAAGTCTTCCTTGATCAACATGCTTTGCCGCAACAACAAGTTGGCCAAGACATCGGCCTCGCCAGGAAAGACACAACTGATCAACCATTTTCAAGTGGTGAGCAGCACGGGTGCCAAATCCAGCACGCCTTGGTATTTGGTGGACTTGCCCGGTTATGGCTATGCCAAGATTTCCCAAAGCGACCGCCGGCGTTGGGAACAAATGATTGAAAACTATTTGCGCAAGCGACCCAACCTCACCCAGGTTTTTGTATTGGTGGATGCGCGCCACAAGCCACAAAAAATTGACCTGGCTTTTTTGTCGCAGCTGGACAAGTGGGGCATTCCTTTTTCGGTGGTATTTACCAAGACCGACAAAGAAAAACCCACTGTGGTAGAAAGAAATGTACAAGCGTTTTTTGATGCTTTGCGCGAAACCTGGCAATTTTTGCCCCGCCATTTTGTGACCAGCTCAGAAAAAAAACTGGGAAGGGAAGCAGTCCTGGATTTTATTGCCGACTGTTTGGGCCAATTTCAAGCACCCGCCAAGAAATAGGTTCAATGGGCCCCAGGATGATGTGTTGCTGAGTGGCTTAATGGGCCCACAAAGCACGGATGGCAGCTGCTTTCAGCAAACATTCTTCATATTCTGATGGGGGAGAGCTGGCAGCAGTGATGCCACTGCCTACACCATAGCGCAGGGTTTGGGTTTCAGCGTTGTAAAAGAGGCTTCGGATCACCACATTGAAATCAAAATCTCCCGAGGGGGTAAAATAGCCTACAGCACCAGAATACAATCCCCGCGGTGCATTTTCGTAAGTGGCAATCAGGTCCAAGACTTTTGCTTTGGGGGCTCCGGTCATGCTGCCCATGGGGAAACAAGCACCAAAAATTTGGCTGGGCAAAACACCTGCTAAGACTTT
>RDZL01000047.1 GCA_004295165.1 Flavobacteriia bacterium | reverse complement strand
TCGCCCTCTGCGCCGTCTTCTCGCTCGGCCAAGGCCGGCACCGCCACATAGTTTTCAATCAGATCAAAGGCGAATACTTTGATTTGCTGCTTGGGCGCTTTTTGCCTTTCAGACCATTCACAAGCTACTAAGTAAAAACGACCCTCGTAGAAGCGCACTTGCAGCGGGGCCACCACTTGCAAACGCGATTTATAGGTTCCAAATGCCGATTGATACAAAAACTGCAATAAATACTGCTGCTCAATGGCTTGTAAACAAGTGGCGGCCATTTGCAATGACTGCCCGTCGTCATTGAGTGCAGAAAAACTGAAAACGAGCTTGTCTTGTAGTTTGGGATTTGGCTCTTTGAATTTTGCGCCTAATTGTTGGGCAATTTGTTGGAGCATGCTCTCCTGCAATGCCTCAGAAACTGTGCTCTGAGGTTCGGCAATGAGCTGGTAATAGTGTTTTTTGGATACCCTAATATGTATCAATTTATCACCTCCTTGCTCCCTTAACACTTGTAAATCGGCTTCTAAGGAACGTCTAGAAATCGGCTTCAAACCCAATGTTGGGAGTACAATACGAAGGTGCTCCTGAATTTGCGCAAAAGAAGCGCGCATGAAGGCCTGCTCTTTTAAAAAATCGAGGATAATTTGCAAGCGTTGGCTTTGTGCTTTGAGTTGCAGCATGGCCAAATATAGTTATTACGCAGAAATTTTGCGGAGTTGAATCAGATAATAATTAATGTGAAAATTGAAAGCACTCGAATAATGGTATTATTTTTGTTACTCGGAAGACTTCAAATAAACAATTATGATGAGAACAGTTCTTTTATCAATAGGCTTACTTACAATGGTAACAGCCTGCAGCAAATGGCAAAACGACCAAAAACAAATCACTAAAATTTCCACTGACGGCGACTGGGTTGTGAGTAGTTACATCGATGATGGCGATGACGAAACCTCAGATTACACAACTTTTACACTGCACTTCATGGAATCTGGCGTTCTGCATGGCACCGATTTACTGAGCAGCAATTCAAATCCGTACGAGGGCACGTGGTCTATTACCGACTCCAATAGCAACGATGACAACCTCAACGACCTCGATTTCAATATGAATTTCAATGTCGGCAACAAACTAGACGATCTTTCAGACGACTGGGATATCATTTCTTATACCGACACCGAAATCAAACTCATCGATGTATCAGGTGGAAACGGAGGCACAGACTACCTCACCCTCACCAAACAATAAATTCTTGCGCGTTTGCGCTTAACAAAATTCATGGAAAGCCCTGAGGAAACTCAGGGTTTTTTGTTCTTCAGAACCCTCGTTTGGCTCTTGGTTGTAGACCCAATTGGCCATTGGAGGCATGCTCATTAAAATAGATTCAGTACGCCCGCCAGAATAAATGCCAAACTTGGTGCCGCGGTCGTGGAGTAGATTGAACTCCACATAACGCCCTCTTCTGAGTGCCTGCCAAGAAAGCTCCGCTGCGGTAGGCTCAGCCGTTTGGATGGCTGCAATTTGAGCGCTATATACCTCTGGAAACAACTTGCCTAAATCTTCACAGTAATTAAAAAGTTGCACCTTACTGAGCTTTGACTTTTGCTCAGTAAGTTGATCAAAAAAGATACCACCTACCCCTCTAGATTCGCCGCGATGTGGCAAAAAGAAGTAACGATCTGCCCATTCTTTAAATTGAGGATAAAAATCAGGGTTATAGCGATCAGAAACTTCCTTCAAGGACTGATGAAACATTTTTGCGTGGTCGAGGTCGACAAAGTGCGGTGTGAGGTCTATGCCTCCACCAAACCAATAGGTTTGGTCTTCTAGTTCAAAATAACGCACATTCATGTGCATTATAGGATGACGCGGATGGCGCGGATGCAAAACTATGGAAACGCCCGTAGCAAAAAATTCGTCGCCTTCGTGGCCAAGTTGTTGTTTCATGGCAGCAGTAACCGGGCCATGGACCGCACTAAATGCCACGCCTGCCTTTTCTAAAATGCGGCCTCCTTGTAATGTGCGGGTATGGCCGCCTCCACCCTCTTCTCTTTGCCAGGTGTCTTCTTGAAAAGTTGCCCCACCATCGAGCGCTTCGAGTGCCCGACAAATATGCAATTGTAGCGCTCGATAGCGCTCGGCTATTTCTGTTTTATTCATGATTGGGTGCTAACAGTTGGGCATTTTTGTAAGGAACAATAACAGCGGCGTTGTTTTCGATCAACAAGCCGTTTGCGCTGTTTCGTAAATTCATGTTGCTAATAAGACCCTGCTGCGGCTTGGTGTTGCCGAGCAATTGTTTGCCAACGTGCAGCGTGAGGTCATAACCCAAACAAGCCATTTTGGTGAGATCGGCATTGTAGCGCTTGCGGTATGCTTTGTGAAATGGAATAATTTGAGGGTCGTGGTAATTGAAATAACTCGGGAGTGCTACTAAAAAAGCTTGGTCTCGGACTTGCGGGTTGTCGAGCTCTTTGTAATCGAGCCAGTCTTTTTGACCTGCTACCAAAACATTGCTATCCAAGGCAGCCGCTTTGAGCAAGCCAACAACTTTTGCGCGCTCTGAACTGAAACTCACCAATAACTGCGGCCCTCCTACAGACTTGTATTTTTGATAGGTGGTCCAGGAGGCCTCCTGCAATTTGAGTTTGGATTGCGTGGTGGGAACAGCTGCAAAAGCGGCCTTGAATTTTTGCTCTAAGGGCTGATCTGCAGCTAAAGGGCTATTGATGAGCACCACTGTATATCCTTGGTATTTTTGATGTAGCTCCAGCGCAAGGTTTTCTACCAAGGCTGCGTCCGAAGGCGTATAGGCAATGAAATTGCTAGCCATTTGGGCAAGCGGCACAGACATTTGCACAGGAAAAACAACTGGAATCCCTTTTTCTTTGGCGTAAGTAGCCACAATTTTAGCTTGTTTTTCTTGCAATGGAGAAAAAATGAGATCGATGCCGTTCATGTCGGGACTGCGCAGAACGGCCTCTAAGGAAGGGTTCAAGGCGTTGTCATCAAAAACGTGGATGTCTGCAGAAAAACCAAGGTTTTTGAGGCTATCTAGGGCCATTTTCATGCCCATATAGTAATCTAGTGCAGCGGCCGCCACAAATCGGTTTTGGCCCGCAGCGGAATCGAGGGCAAAGGGTAAAAATACAGCGATGTTGTAGTGTGCTTTTGGAGCAACCGGGAAACGAAAGGCACTGTTCGTTACTTTGGGCGCAGGGGCAGGTACAGCTTGCACCGGTACCGGCGTGGTTTTGACTTTTTGGATAGGTACCCAAATTTGTTGACCGGGGCTCACTCTAGAAGAGGTCATTTTGTTGAGCGCCATTAACGAATCGACGGGCACCATATAGCGCTTTGAAATCGCGTAAAGATTCTCTTTTTCTAAAACAGTGTGCTTGATGATGGAATCGGTAAGTTTGTGCGCAAATGTATCCTGACTACTCGTTGTAACTGGCGTTGGGTTTACTCCGTTGACCTCGAAGGGCAAGACCATATTTTTGAGCACCAATTGTTGCCCCACTTTCAAACCTGAGCGCGCACTCGGGTTCCAGCTGTATAGCGAATCTACAGGAACCTCGTAAAGACGCGAAACCGCAAATAGCGTTTGCTGGGGAGCCACTTTGTGGGTAATTTGACCGCGCAATACCGGAACCACAATAGTTTGACCAGCAACTAAACCACGTTCCAAACCAGGGTTCAGGACTAATAATTGGTCTGCGTCGCATTTGAACAAGGTTTGCAGCTGAGTCAGGCCCTGACCCTCGGGCAGCACATATTGATAAAGTTTTTGACCATCCTTCTCGATGATAGGCAAGGCCTGAGCGCTCACCAAAAATGTAAGTAAGAAACAACAACAGAAGGAAAGTGCGTGCTTCATGTTATTCCCATTCAATAGTGGCAGGAGGCTTGGAGCTGATGTCATAGGTAACGCGGTTGATGCCGCGCACTTGGTTGATGATGCGGTTGGATATTTTGGCTAAAAACTCGTAAGGCAAATGACACCAGTCGGCGGTCATGCCATCAGTGGAGCTAACAGCCCTGAGCGCAACTGCGTTTTCGTAGGTGCGTTCGTCGCCCATGACGCCAACAGATTGGATCGGTAAAAAGATGGCGCCTGCCTGCCAAACATCGTTGTAAAG
>RDZL01000136.1 GCA_004295165.1 Flavobacteriia bacterium | reverse complement strand
AAAAAAATCTACAAAAAAAAGATTGCTTAATTTTGAGCATGACACAAATGCAACACCTCATTGAAGCACTCCAATTACTACCACATCCCGAAGGCGGATTCTACAAAGAAACCTATCGCTCCGAGCGCTCATTAGAAGGTGAGGAGCGCGACCTGCTGACTTCCATCTACTTTTTACTGACTTCGGAAAATGTGTCCAAATTTCACCGCATCAAAAGCGATGAACTTTGGTATTTTCATGCGGGTAGCCCCTTAATTGTGCATACACTTTCTGAGCGAGGCCACGAGCAACACCACCTTGGTCTCGACTTATCCAAAGGTCAGCAACCCTTTCTCTGGATCCCTAAAGACACCATTTTTGGCAGCACTGTTCTGGAAAATGACGGTTTCTCCTTGGTCTCCTGTGCCGTAGCGCCCGGCTTCGACTTTCGCGATTTCGAACTCTTCGAGCGCCCCGAACTTTTGGCAGCTTACCCGGACCATAGTGAGATTGTGGAGCGCTTGACTTAGGATGTTGTTTTTCTGTGTATTCAAGTTGCACTAAGCATCAGGGGTTTTAATTACCTCCAAAATGGAGTTCAACAAACTCTCCATGGATCGTTCATCTAATTTTGAAAAGGCAAACCACTTTTTACCGAGATCTTTGAGTGAAGCCCCTAAATGATAGACTTCGTTTTGGTCAATTATTAAAAATCGGTCGTGACTTTTGTCGAATTGCTGCAAGGTAAAGGTTTCATATTGTGCATTGGCTTTTTTCAAGTCTAAGCTGAGTTGTTTGCTTCGGTTTTTGGTAAGTAAGGTTATCCGGACATTCTTTGCCTTTTTGGATAAATGCGTAAGGGTGTTTTCGTCGATATAATTGTCAATCAAAACAATACTTTTTTTTGCGCTACGAATTATTCTTGAAGTTAACTCGTAAGCATCGAAAACCTGACCTTCGAAAAAGATACCTTGGGTGGGGATGAGCTTCGATTGAATTTGTAGGTCAATTTGTTGAACCTTATCATTAAGGGATTCTATATGATCCACTAAACGGTTCATACGATTGTTTAGTGCATAGCCTTTGAGTAAGTAGTCTTTTAAAACCTGATTCGCCCATATGCGGAATTGAGTACCTC
>RDZL01000046.1 GCA_004295165.1 Flavobacteriia bacterium | reverse complement strand
ATTGCAAGCCGTTATTGCTGACCTAGTAGCCCATCAAGTAGACCTCCTCCACATCGATTGCAACGACGACCTCCGCGTTTTTGACGATATCAAAAAAATCCGCCAATGGTGCACGCTCCCACTCGATTTGCACATCATTACCCCTGACCCGAGCAAATTTTACCCTTACCTACTCGAAAACCCCGTTGAGTACCTCACTTTTCAAGTAGAAGACTTAACAACTGAGCTGCAAATTCCTGCAGCAATTACCGGTAAAAAAGGTCTAGCCCTCATTACCCCGACGCCAATTTCAGCTTTTGAACCCTTCGAACACTTCGATTTCATCCTGATTATGGCCACTATTCCAGGGCAGTCTGGCGGCGTTTTTGACCGACTCAATTTTGACAAAATCAGATCGTTCAGAAAGCGCTACCCCAATAAATCTATACATGTAGATGGCGGCGTGAATCCTGAAGTCTCGTTTATCTTGAGACAAATGGGCGTCAGTACAGCCGTTTCGGGCTCTTATCTTTTCAAAGAAGCCAGCGTGGGCAATGCGCTCATGAACCTCACCAAGCGCAGCATTGGCTCCGACTTCAAGGTGGCCGACTTCATGACTCCCTTGCACGAAACCCCAAGGTTCAGTATTGAAAATTTAGATTTAAGAAACATCTTGCAAACCGTTGAAGAAGGTCAAATGGGTGTGGCTATGGCCATTGGTACCCACAACGCATTCATCGGTTTGGTATCGAGTGCCGATATCCGAAAAGCCTTATTAAAGCAACTCAAAAACGGCGCTGATTTAAATGCGCTCGATGCAAAGAGCCTCATCAATACGCAACCCATTTGCATCAATGAAGATGCAAGCGTTGTCGAACTCCTGCAACTCATCAAGAATAGCCCCTTTGCGGTACTTTACTTACCTGTTATAGACGCTGCCAAACAACTCAAAGGCATCGTTCAATTCTCCAACCTGATCAAAGCAGAAATATGATCATCGAACTCAAAAACAACACCAACGCAGCTGCACTCGCTGCAGCACACCAAGCTTTTCACATTCTTTATTTAGGGAAAGACTACCTCGTCACCGGAAGTGGTGTCAAAGAAGTGCCTGCTGCGCTGCAAGACCACGCCCAAAACCATTGGGTCTTTGCCAACGACATTCAGTTGGCTTCGCGCAAATTCCAGGACCAAAAACGCGAAGTGAAATTCGGAAATGTCAGCATTGGTGGCCAGACCAACAACACTATTCTTATTGGCGGGCCTTGTTCTGTAGAATCGGAAGAGCAGCTCCGCGGTTCGGCTGAATTGCTCGTGAGCATGGGCCTCACCACCCTTAGAGGAGGCGCCTACAAACCGCGCACGAGCCCCTACTCTTTTCAAGGGATGGGCTTAGAGGGCTTGCAACTTTTAGCCAAAATGCGCCAAGACTACGGCCTCAACGTGATTACCGAAGCCCGCGATGCCACCCACATCGATGAAATCATCGAACACACCGACATCATTCAGGTTGGCGCCAAAGCCATGTATGACCAAGGCATTTTGCGCGCCTGTTCCAAAATCAAAAAACCAGTACTCATCAAGCGTGGTTTTGGTACAACGCTTCAAGAATTTGTACAAGCAGCAGAATTTGTGTTGTCAGGCGGCAATGAAAATGTGGTGCTCTGCGAGCGCGGCATCCGCACCTTTGAAACCGGCACACGTTTTACGCTCGACTTATGTGGCGTGGCTTGGTTACAAGAACACACCAATTTGCCTATCATACTCGATCCATCTCACGCAATGGGCTACGCTTATGGCGTCAATCCTTTGGCGCGCGCTTGTGTGGCCATGGGCATCGACGGCTTGCTCATTGAAGCACACCCGAACCCCAAAGTGGCCAAATCTGACGCTTCTCAACAGCTCAACTACGCTGAATTCAAAAAATTGCACGCCGACATTCAAAAAGTTGCGCAAAGTGTTGGCTATCAAATTATTTAAACATGTTACTTGAACTCAATATCAAAGGTCTTTGCAAAACGAACGGCATCGAATTTGACGATTTTCTAGCAGACCTCGACGCCGATAACGTCTTTGAACTTTCCATCTACGACCTCGAAGCAATTTGCGAAGAGTACGAAATCGATTTGCAAGCACTTTTGTTCAAACCACTTTTTTCGCAAGCGAGCCTCGATAAAAAAATCAAAGGGCTCAAAATGCTCATCCTCGACGTCGATGGTGTCCTGACCGATGGCGGCATGTACGTCAGTGAAAAAGGAGATCAAATGAAGCGCTACAATACCCACGACGGTCTGGCGCTACTCGAACTCAGCAAAAGTAAAAAACTAGAACTCGGGATTATTTCTTCGGGTTTTACCGAACACATGGTGCAAGACCGCGCTGCACTCTTGGGCATTGAGCGCGTGTATGTGGGCCGTGAACCCAAACTCAGCATCCTAGAGAATTGGTGTAAAGAAATGAACATCTCGCCCAAAGAAGTGGCCTTTATCGGCGACGACCGCAACGACACCGAAGTCATGAAAGCGGTTGGCTTGGCAGTTTGCCCTGCATCGGCTGTGGCCTCTATTAAAAGCATTTCAGATATTGTCTTGAGCCGCAAAGGTGGTGCTGCTTGCGTGCGCGAGTTCATAGATAACTACCTGAGCTAAAGATTTATATTTCCATCAACTTCAACTCACAAATGTCCATCATTTATATCGGTATCATCCGCGAAGGCAAAACCCCACCCGATTTCAGGGTGCCGCTGAGCCCTGCACAGTGCCTGAAGTTAGAAAAGCAATACAAGAACGTGAAAGTCACGGTACAAACCTCGCCTATTCGCTGCTTTTCAGATGAAAAATACGTCGAACTGGGCCTAAGCGTTCAAGAAGACCTCAGCCATTGCGACATCTTATTGGGCGTAAAAGAAGTTCCAAAAGATCAACTTATTGCCGGCAAAACCTACCTTTTCTTTTCACATACTTTCAAGAAGCAACCGTACAACCGAGCCTTGCTACAAGAAATCTTAGACAAGAAAATTCGTCTGATCGACTACGAAGTACTCAAAGACGCCAACAACAAACGCATCATTGGTTTTGGTCGCTATGCGGGTGTGGTTGGGGCATACAATGCCTTTTTGACCTACGGGCTTAAAACCGGTGCTTACAACCTCAAACCAGCGCACTTGTGTCATGACCGCAAAGAAGTAGAAGCGGAATTAAAGAAAGTTGTGCTGCCAGCTGACTTCAAATTGGTCCTTACCGGCTATGGTCGCGTAGGAAATGGTGCCAGAGAAATTGTCAAACTATTGCCAATAAAAGAAGTTGATCCGGAGGCCTATCTTCAAGAGCAACAAAACGAAGCCGTATTTACGCACCTAGACACGCACCAATACTTCTGCAGAAAGTCAGATGCAGGCTTTGACAAAAGCGAATTTTACACCCAACCTGAATTGTATCAAAGCAACTTTGGGGCTTTTGCAGAAAAGAGCAATGTGTACATTCCTTGTCATTTTTGGTCTTCGAAATCGCCGTTTATCCTGACCAAACAAATGCTGCAAGACCCAACCAACGCACTACAAGTAGTTGCCGACGTTTCTTGCGACATCGACGGCCCCATCGCCTGTACTATTCGCCCAAGTAAAATTGGTGCGTCCATGTACGGTTACGACCCAAAAACAGGCACAGAAGTAGACATGCTGCAGCCAGGTGCTATTGCCGTCATGGCTGTAGACAACTTGCCTTGCGAACTCTCCAAAGATGCCGCCGAAGACTTCGGCTCCGAACTACTCAAAGCGGTGTTCCCGGTTTTACTTGGCCCAGATCCTGATCAAATTATTTTCCGCGGCACCCAAACGACGCTATCAGGCGAGCTCAACGAGCCGTTTACCTACCTCAAACCTTATCTTGCAGGCCTCGAATGAACCAAGATTTTTACGATCTCGACATCACAACTATTGAAGATTTTCAGGAAAAATCTAGTTATGAAGCATGTCGATTCATTGGTTTAGATTTCACGGCCGTTAAAGTAAGCCAATCCAAATTTTTAGATTGCACTTTTGAAGAATGCAATTTATCCAATTGTAGCTTGGTAGATACCGTACTGAATGGTGTTTCGTTCTACAATTGTAAATTATTAGGACTGCATTTTGAATACGCGAATGCTTTTGGCTTTTCCTGTCAATTCGACCATTGCCTACTC
>RDZL01000045.1 GCA_004295165.1 Flavobacteriia bacterium | reverse complement strand
CCTGTTCATTGGTGGTGGTCCAACTTAGGCTTCCGTCCTTTTGGGCCGAAATTTGTGTGCACTCAAACGTACTTTTGGGCAATAAAATACTCGGATTCAAGAAACGTGGCTCGCAGCCAGGGGCGTGTTCGAGCACCACAAAGACATCAGCTCCTTTTTTGAGGTGAAACAGTTGAAAATCGATCTCAAAGTGTGAGGTTTGAATGACGGCAGGCAGGATTTCGCCATTAACCAATACTTTGCTAATGCAAAAGCCAAAGCCGTCTGCCATTGGCGGGTTATTGACAATCAGGTTTTTTTCTTGGTAAGTGCCTTCAAGCGAGAGGAGCTCGACTTGGGCGTTGGTGGTCAAACTCCATCCGATCAGATAAACGAACAATAAACGAACCAACATTTGCTTGCTTTTCTTACAAATATAGCATGAATCAAGTGCTTTCGATTAATTTTGTCTCATGCCAAATACAAACTACGACTTCATCAAAGCACTGCACCTTATTTTTATGGTAAGTTGGTTTGCAGGGCTATTTTATATGGTGCGCTTGTTCATTTATTTTAGAGAAGCTGCCGATAAACCTGCTCCTGAGAAAGAAATTTTACAAAAACAATTCACCATCATGATGCAGCGCCTGTGGTGGATCATCACCACGCCGGCAATGGTCCTGACGGTTGTATTTGGCGTCTGGATGCTTACACTCAACCCGGCTTATTTGCTCAAAGCGCCTTGGATGCACCTCAAACTTGGCTTCGTTTTACTCTTGCTGATTTATCATTTTTATTCCCAAAAACTTTTGAGAAATGCAGAGGCTGGCCAGATCAAATGGTCCTCAAATCAGCTCCGTATTTGGAATGAAGTAGCCACGCTGTTATTGGTCATTATTGTGTTTTTGGTGGTGCTGAAAAACCATCTGAATTGGATCAGTGGAACCCTTGGGTTTTTTGGTGTTGGTATCGCGCTGATGTTAGGAATCAAACTCTACAAGAAATTGCGCAAAACTCAAGTCTAATTGTTCAAAAATTAAATTGTTTCTTTAGAAAGTTTGGTTACCTTTGCAAAAATTTTTTCGCAAACACGCAAAAACACAATCTAATGCAGCAAGCAGGTAAGTTTTCTTCACTTTTGCAAATCATCGTTTTCGCATTGTCATTCTTTGTTTTTCAACCTTTTGCAAAGGCCGCTGAAGAAGAAAATTTCAACGTTGGCGAAATGATCATGCACCACATCAAAGATGCGCATGAATGGCATATCACTGGGCCTGAGCACGGAGGAACCAGCGTTTACCTCCCTGTTATACTCCACGACAACGGCTTTAAATTTTTCAGTTCAAAATACTTCTACCACGGAAAAGAAGTAACTGTTACTAGCAAAGATAGCCTTACCTTACATTACATGGAAGGTGTGGGCCCAGCAAAAGGTTACGCGTTGTACCACGAAGAAATCTACAAGCTTAACAACGAAGGAGTGCTTCATTTCGAAGGCGAACACCCACACAACGCTTCTCCTACAGACCTCTCGGTTACTAAAAACGTAGCTTCTTTATTGCTAGGTTCTTTACTCATCCTAGTTATTATGCTTACCGTCGCTGGTTTTTATCGCAAAAACGGCGCAGTTGCACCAAAAGGCTTGGCTAAGTTCTTAGAGCCAATCATCGTTATGGTCCGCGACGACATCGCCAAAGCCAACATTGACAAGCACAAATACCACAAGTACGTTCCTTACTTACTCACCATTTTCTTCTTCATCTGGATCAACAACATGTTGGGCCTTATTCCAATCATCCCCGGCGGAGCCAACCTTACCGGCAATATCACCATTACGCTTTTCTTGGCGTTCTGTACTTTGCTCGTGACGGTTTTCTCAGGTAACAAAAACTACTGGGGCCACATCTTCTGGATGCCAGGCATTCCTGTTCCAATGAAAATCTTCATGATTCCAATTGAGCTTATTGGTATCTTCACTAAGCCCTTCGCCCTTATGATTCGTTTGTTTGCGAACATTACGGCTGGTCACATTATCGTTTTAGCTTTGATTTCCATCATCTTTATCAACAAAAATATCGCTTGGGCAGGTTTGTCTGTGCCGATGGCTTTGTTTATTTCGGTGCTCGAAATCCTTGTTGCTTTCTTACAAGGTTTCCTCTTTGCAATGCTTTCGGCATTGTTCATCGGGGCAGCTGTAGAAGAAGCACACCATTAATTAGTAACCTTTTAAATTAAATACAATGACAGGAATGTTTGGTAGTATTGCAGCAATCGGAGCTGGATTGGCAGTTTTAGGCGCAGGTCTTGGAATCGGTCGTATCGGTGGTTCTGCAGTAGAAGGTATTGCGCGCAACCCAGAAGCAGCTGGTAAAATTCAAACAGCGATGATCATCGCAGCAGCCCTTATCGAAGGTGTTGCATTGTTTGGAGTAGTAGTTGGTCTTCTCGGAGCAAAAGCGTAATTAAACTCAAAAGGAAACTGCAACGGTTGGTTGCGGTTTCCTTTTTTTAAATTTAAAAAACACACAAAAATGGATTTGATATTACCCGATTTTGGTTTATTAGTTTGGACAGGCCTCGTATTTAGCCTTTTGATGTTCTTATTGGCCAAATTTGCATGGAAGCCAATTTTGAATGCAGTCAATACGCGCGAGCAAAAAATTTCAGAAGCATTAGAACTTGCCGAGAAAACAAAAGTAGAAATGCAGGCGCTCAAAGCGGAAAACGACCAAATTCTCAAAGAAGCACGTGCTGAACGCGATCAAATTTTAAAAGAAGCAAAAGAAGCTGCGCTAGGAATGGTTGAAGACGCTAAAGGAAAAGCGAAAGATGAAGCTGCAAAAATTGTAGAGTCTGCACGCCAAACGATCAATAGCGAAAAAGCTGCTGCTATGGCCGAGCTCAAAAACCACGTAGCTAGCCTTTCTTTAGAAATTGCAGAGAAAGTCGTTCGCCAAGAACTCAGTTCAGACGACAAACAAAAAGCCCTTGCAACGCAACTTGCTGGCGAAATCAAAATGAACTAATCCATGAAGTCCAATAAATCCGCTGTTCGTTATGCCACCGCTCTTTTAGAGTTGGCTATCGAGCACAATAAAGTGGAGCTCATCGAAGCAGATATCCTTCATCTTTTGAGTACTGCAAACGAGGCTCACGACTTTCAGGTTTTCTTGAATTCACCCTTAATCAACATCGACAAGAAAATCGCTGTGATCAAAGAAATTTTCAAGGATTTCAATCAAACCACCTTAGACTTTTTGGCTTTGGTGACCAATAACGGTCGCGAAGGCGTCATGATTGACATCGCAAAGCAATTCATGTCTAAGTTAAAAGCGCACCGCGGAATTGTTCCAATTACCATTGTCAGTGCCCAACAATTAGAAGAAGGCACCAAAGCATCTATTCTTTCCAAAATTTCTGCAGCCATTACCGGAACACCAGAAATCACGGAGCAAATCGATGCAACGCTTATCGGTGGGTTCATTGTCCGCATGGGTGACCACCAAATTGATGCTTCTGTAGCCAATCAGCTCAAGCGTCTCAAACAACAATTTGTATAATCGTCAACAGACAAAATAAAATAAGTACACATGGCAGATATTAAACCAGCAGAAGTTTCCGCAATATTGAGAGAGCAACTCTCAGGTTTCCGCTCAGAAGCTGAATTGCAAGAAGTAGGAACGGTACTTCAGGTAGGAGATGGTATTGCACGCATTTACGGTATGAACGGCGTTCAGTACGGCGAACTCATTGAATTTGATGGAGGCATGCAAGGAATTGCACTCAACCTCGAAGAAGACAACGTCGGAGCAGTATTGCTTGGTCGTTCTTCTAGCGTTAAAGAAGGTGACACCGTTCGTCGTTTGGGTAAAATTGCATCGGTTAAAGTTGGAGATGGCATGGTTGGTCGTGTTGTCGACACTTTGGGTCAGCCTATCGATGGTAAAGGACCTATCCAAGGCGAACTTTACGAAATGCCTATCGAGCGCAAAGCACCGGGTGTAATCTTCCGTCAGCCTGTAAATGAGCCACTTCAAACGGGTATCAAAGCAGTAGATGCCATGATTCCAATTGGTCGTGGACAACGCGAGCTCATCATTGGTGACCGTCAAACTGGTAAAACCACTGTTGCGATTGACACCATCATTAACCAACGCGAGTTTTACGACCGCGGTGAGCCAGTTTACT
>RDZL01000044.1 GCA_004295165.1 Flavobacteriia bacterium | reverse complement strand
TGCATGGTGCCGTGATCAAAATATTCGTCTTTTCCCCAATTACTTAGTGGAGAGGTATGAACATACGGGATGCTTTGCCCCGTAAGTAAATTCACGTAGAGCGGCAGGGTCTTTTGAAATAAATTTTGATAAGCTGCTTCAATTTCTCGCTGTGCATTCTCTGCTAAGTTATATTGCGCTTGAAAACCCCAGTTATGCCAAGCTACATCTACTTCGTTGTTGCCATTGAAATAAACCAACGATGGATGCGCAGCCAAACGCGGAATCTGTTGCTTGATTTCTTTGGTCACTAGGTCCAAAAAGGGTTTGTCTCCTGGATACATGGCACAAGCAAACATGAAGTCGTGCCAAACCATGATGCCAGCGCGGTCGCAAGCCTCCATAAAGGCATCTGGCGCATACATGCCACCGCCCCAAATGCGCACGATATTAAAATTGGCTGCTTGCATTTGCGGAACCAACGCAACATAAGCGCTATCTAAGGCAGTACCGGCAAAAATTCCGGGTGGAATGACATTGGCTCCTTTTGCAAAAATTTGGCGACCATTGATCTGAAAAACAAAGGAAGTTCCCCATTCATCTTTTTCTTGAATCAGTGCTGAAGTACGGATACCAAATTTAAATGGATGTTCCAACACCAGCGAGCCATTCTCGTCGTAAAAACGCAGCGTATCGGAATACAAGTGCTGCGCGCCTTGCCCTACTGGCCACCAAAGCTGAGCGTTTGACAACACTTTTTCCGACTTTAAACTAAAGCTTGAAACTTTTGAAGAGGGCTCTGAACTGTCAATTGGGGATTTTTCAGGAAGGTCAATATCCGAAAAATAGTTGCTCTTACATACCAGTTTGACTTGTGCTTTTTGGACGGTGAGGTTCAAAGAAATGTTGGCTTCATTGGACTCCGTAATACTTAAGGTATTTACGTTGAGGTTTTCAACGAACACAATTGGCGTGACTCCGATTGCAATTGGATATGCAAATCCGATGGTATTGAGCCGCGGTGCCCAATCCCAACCAAACTGATATTGAGGCTTTCGGGTTAACGAAGCGACTTTCACAGCACCCACATCATTTGGAGACGGATAGGTAAATGATTTGTACTGATCGGTTTGTGCGTGGTAACTTATCGGAGGATCAATCCTGATTTCGATGCTATTGTACCCGCATAACAATTCTTTAACCGCAATTGGAATGCGGAAATGAATAAAGAAATTATCGGTCTTGGCCAATAACTTTCCGTTCAGGTAAATTTGCGCGTAGGTATCTAAATTGGGGATATCTAGGATAAGTTCATCGGCATTGTAGAAGGTTTCACTTAAGAAAAACTTTGAACGAAATTGCCAAGCATGGTCTTCTATCCATTGGTATTTGGTCTCATTTTCGCCATAAAATGGATCGGGAAGCTCACCGTTGTGCCATAAAAATTCTTGTATCGTTCCGGCTTGGCCAAAAGGTAGCCAAGTTTGTTGAACAGGATGATAGACCTCCCAATCGAGTGTGAGTTGCGCGTAGGATTGCAAAGCCGTCAGACTCATAAACAAAGACCAAAGGAGTTGTTTCATCCTTACCAATTGCGGTCAAATTTGGCATCAATAAGGGCCTCACCTGCGTTATTGCGCAAAGCATAATTGAAACCTGCAAAGATGGAATAACCACCATAGTTGCCGTTTTTATCGATGGCAATAAAACCACATTGCAAGCCCGTCAGGTCTTTGTTTTTGCGAATGATGCGCATACAGGCTTCTTTGCAGGCCGCCTCTGGCGCCAAGCCTTGGCGCATGAGTTCTACAACAGTATGGCTGCCCGCTACGCGGACAATGGCTTCGCCCAAACCGGTGGCTGTGGCCGCTCCAACCTCTTCATCGACAAACAAACCTGCCCCGATAATTGGGGAGTCGCCCACGCGGCCATGCATTTTGTAGGCCCAGCCACTAGTGGTGCAAGCACCCGCAAGCTGACCATTGGCATCCATGGCGATCATGCCGATGGTGTCGTGGTTTTCGTGATTGATCTCTGGTTTCTTGAATAAATCTTTGTTCTCTTTGCGCCACTTCTCGTAGTCTTTTTTGACTTCTGGAATGGGCATTCTGGCTGTTTCAAAGCCTTGTTCTAGGGCAAATTTCTTGGCGCCTGCACCCACGAGCATGACGTGCTGTGTGCGCTCCATGACCGCACGCGCCACATTGATCGGGTGTGCCAAGCCTTCTAAGAAAGCAACTGAGCCACAGCGGGAGTCGCCGCTCATGATACACGCATCTAGCGTAACGTGGCCATCGCGGTCTGGGCGGCCGCCAACTCCTACACTGCGGTTGGTCAAATCGGCTTCTGTCACCATCACGCCTTTCTCCACTGCATCTAGCGCAGAACCACCTTTGGAAAGTACCTGCCAAGCCCCTTCATTTGCGGCCAAGCCGTGGTTCCAGGTAGAAAGTACGAGAGGGCCGTCGGTCTTTCCAGAGAAAGATTGGCTAAAGGTCTGACTGGCCTTTGGTTTGTCTACCAAACTGAGTGCGCCTAAAATGGCACCAAAGCGGATAAATTGTCTTCTTTTCATAGGCTTATCTGTTGCGAAGTTCTGCCGCTAACCAATTTTGAAAGACTTTGGCATTTTTGGCATGTTCAGCTCCTGAGGCTGTAAAATTGTGCGTACCTGAGTAATCTGGTTTGGCGCACATGAAAATATAATCATTCTTGTCAGGATTCAGCACCGCCTCTACAACACCCACGGGCGGTAGGTAAATTGGGCCTGGAGGCAATCCTTGGATTTTGTAGGTGTTGTATGGGCAATCGATGTCGCGATGCACGGCCAACAAGCGCTGAACCCCTTTTAATTGGTCGCCCCAACAGAACTTAAAAGTAGGGTCAGATTGCAATTTGATACCCTGTTTGATGCGATTCAAATACAAACCAGCAATGATCGGCCATTCTTCTGCCCTTCTCGACTGCTCTGAATAAACAATACTCGCCAAAGTAACTGCCTCGCTTGGTGCGTTCAAACCCACCGTTTTTAACTTGGACCTGCGAGCTGGGGTCCAGAAATTTTTGAATTCTTTGGCCATGCGAGCTACAAATTGTGCAGGCGTTTGGTCCCAATACATTTCGTAGGTGTTCGGAATAAACAACGCTGGTAGTTGCTCTAGTGTAAAGCCAAGAGTAGTAAGTGTTTGGCCATTTTGAAGATGCGCAATAAATGCCGTGCTATCGAGATCTAGTTGTTGTTGTAGTTTTCCGGCGAGGTCGTGGATATTGCGGCAATTTTCAAAATTCACCGCGACGGTTTGCTCCGCGTTCCCGTTCAACTCACTGTTTAAAGTAAACCCGTTCCAAATGTGGCGGTAAGCCGTACCGGGTTCAATGATGTATTTGCCAGGGGCAATATTGCGTGCACTCATTTCTTTTTCAGAACCAACCAATTCAAATTGCTCAAGTTGAGAAATGATGCCTTTCTCTTGCAGCAAGCGCGCAACGCTTTTTATTTCCAAAGCGTCGCCTTGACCTGAAAGGTAAATAACAACTGCTGAGGTATTGCTCGACTTTTGAAATGCCGCATAATAATACCTCAGTTTTGGAAGCAAAACAATTGCTAAACCTAAGACTACGGCGCAAATAAGGAGGATCAGTTTTTGTTTTCTAGACATAATTGATAAGTAAGTTCGTCGAAATATTGATTTTTATAGCGCAGCCAATTTTTACGGGTACCCACATGCTCAAAACCTGCTTTTTCGAAAAGCTGGACGCTAGCGTGGTTATCTCCGTGAATTTGACAATATAAATTGCGGAGTTCTAATGTTTCGCTGCAGTAGGCGACGAGTAAAGAGAGGGCATCGCTGGCAAAACCCTGCCCTTTATCTTGGTCTTCGGCAATCAGAATGCCAACTGCGGCATAGCCATGCTTGAAATTGAGGTCGTAGAGGTCAATGACACCAACTGGACGAGCCTCGTTGTTGGTTTGGAGTACCAAGCGCATTTGCCCAGACTTGCGAATATCCGATTGCTGCTCGATGAGTTGGTGGATATCGTACATCGAAAAAGGTACTTCGGTATTGGAAACCTTCCAGTTGGCCGGATTGTTTTCCCAGAGAAATATAGTGCCGGCGTCGTCCTTTTCGACCGCTCTCAATGTAATTAGACTACCCCTTAAGCTCATAAATTCCGTTATAAGCGCGTTTGGCTGGCCCCGTGAGATACA
>RDZL01000043.1 GCA_004295165.1 Flavobacteriia bacterium | reverse complement strand
TTGAAGAAGGTGCCGATATGCTGATGGTGAAGCCTGCGCTCTGTTACCTAGATGTCATTGCTTTACTCAAAGAGAATTTTCCTTTGCCCATCACGGCTTACAACGTAAGTGGTGAGTGCGCTATGGTTTACGCCGCTGCTCAAAACGGATGGCTAGACTACGAGCGCGCGGTGAGCGAGATGCTCTTGAGCATGCGCCGTGCGGGTGCCGATGGCATCCTGACTTATTTTGCCAAAGATTTCGCGCAGTTTGTGCGCAACTAATTTCCTTTATTATGTCTTTAGAACTGACTACTGCTTACCTCAGCTTAGAAGAATTTGAACATTTATTAAGCGCCAAAGAACCGCTTGTTCTAGGACAAGAATTAAAGGAGCGCATTCAAGCATGCCGATCCTATCTCGATCAAAAAGTAGCACAGAGTTCCCAACTCATTTACGGCATCAATACCGGATTTGGATCGCTTTGCGACACCGCCATTAGCCATGCAGACCTCGAGGCCTTGCAGCGCAACCTCGTCTGTTCTCATGCTTGTGGAATGGGTGAGGAGGTGCCACAAGAAGTGGTGCGTCGCATGCTTTTGCTCAAGGTGCTAGGCCTTTCAAAAGGCGCCTCTGGCGTGCAATTGGCCACGGTGGAACGCCTCTTGTTTTTCTTCAATGAGCGCATCTATCCTGTGGTGTATCAGCAAGGTAGTTTGGGCGCTTCTGGCGATCTTGCGCCGCTTGCTCACCTTTCACTCCCCTTAATTGGTGAAGGAGAGGTTTATGTTGAAAATGAGAAGATAAGCACATCTGAATTAAACAAAAGATTCAACTTAGAGCCAATAGTACTTCAGTCCAAAGAAGGATTGGCTTTGCTCAATGGCACACAGTTTATGTCTGCTTATGCATCTTATGCCGTAGCGCAATCTTACCGCTTGTTTGAAGGTTTCAATCAGGTTGCTGCGCTCTCCATTGAAGCCTACGACGCCCGCAAAGAACCGTTTGCGGCCAATGTCAATGAAATCAGAAATCAAGTGGGTCAGATCCGGGTGGCTTCATGGTTCAGAAACCAATTAGAAGGTAGTCAAATCATGGAGCAAGCCAAAGCGCATGTTCAGGACCCGTATTCGTTCCGCTGCATTCCGCAAGTGCATGGTGCAACTTTAGACACTATCGACCACGCTGCCCAAATTGTCACTAGAGAAATCAATGCCGTAACCGATAACCCAACGGTATTTCCCGATGACGACCAAGTGGTATCTGCTGGCAACTTCCATGGCCAACCCCTTGCGCTCATCCTCGACTTCTTAGCCATAGCAATGGCCGAAATGGGTAGCATCTCAGAGCGCCGTACTTATAAACTGATTTCCGGAACGCGCGGCCTGCCTGCGTTTTTGGTCAAAAATCCGGGGCTCAACTCTGGGCTCATGATTACCCAATATACTTGTGCTTCTATCGTGAGCCAAAACAAACAATTGTGTACGCCTGCGTCCATAGATACCATTGATAGCAGCAACGGCCAAGAAGACCACGTCAGTATGGGTGCAAACGCCGCTACCAAACTTTATCGCGTTCTGGACAACTGTCAAAAGATACTCGCCATCGAACTCATTCATGCTGCGCAAGGTCTTGAATTCAGAAGACCGTTACAAGCAGCCGTCTGGACCGAAGCACTCCATGCCCAGTTCAGAACGGTGGTCGCGAGTCTTGATTCTGACCGCATTATGGCTACCGATATGCACGCAGCCCAACAATTTTTACAACAATATTTAGCACATGAATGATTTTGAAATCCAAGACGAGCCTATCGTCAAGAAGAAAAGACCTATTTTCTTGTTGGTTTTGGTTATTCTGTCAAGCCTCAACATGAGCGTGAGTATTTTAGGGACCTTCAGCGGTATGGTCGGCTCCAAACCTGATGCGAAAATGTTCAAACAAGCCAAGCTGGAATTTGCCAACATGCGCGAACAACTCGAAGAAGGTGGTGCGGCTGATTTTACTTACATCATTGATCAGATGGAAAGCGTCACAGACAACATGTTCAAGCATTTTCAGGTCTACAACACCGTTCAGTTTTTGATTTTGGTGCTTGGCCTAACGGGCGTCATTTTGATGTACCAAAGCAGAAAACTAGGCTTTCATTTTTACATCATATACAGCATTGGTTTGGTCGTCTTGCCTTATCTTTTCAATCCGATTACGGGCATTCCAACGTTACTCACGATTGTCGGGATACTTTATGGCGGCTTATGGGTCTTGCTTTATAGCCGCAATTTGCATTGGATGGAAGCCTAAAAGATCTTTCCGGGATTGAGAATACCTTTTGGGTCAAAAACTTGCTTAATGCCCTGCATGAGCGCAAGACCTGTTGGGCTAAAAGCGAGATCCATGTAGGGTTTTTGAACTAGGCCAATGCCGTGTTCTCCAGAAATGGTACCGCCCATCTCAATGACTTCCGTGAAAAGTTCGCGTATAGCTATGGTGAGTTCTTCGTTCCAAAAAGTGTCACTTAGATTTCCTTTGATGATATTGACGTGCAAGTTTCCGTCGCCTGCATGGCCATAACACACCGATTCAAAACCATATTTTTGCCCAATGGCTTTAACGGTTGCAAGCAAACGCGGCAGCTCATAGCGCGGTACTACCGTATCTTCTTCTTTGTAGACAGATTGCGCTTTTACCGCTTCGCCTACCTTGCGACGCAGGCTCCAGAGCGTGTTTTTCTGGGCTTCCGATTCTGCAAATAAGATTTCGTCGGTTGGGTAGGTTTCGAGCACAGCCATGATGCCTTCGCATTCTTTCATGAGTTGCTCGGCATCAAAACCATCGACTTCAATGAGTAAATGTGCCGCATGGTTGTCCTTGACTGCTATGCTGAAATCACCGGAAAATGTCTGTGACCAGCGCAAAGCGTTGTGCTCCATGAATTCAAGACCGCTGGGCGTAATGCCTGCATTGAAAATGGAAGCCACCGCCTCGCAAGCCTGTACAGCGTCGTAAAACGGCACGAGCATGAGTAGCGTTTGGGTAGGGTGGGCAATGAGTTTGAGTACAATTTTGGTCACAAAAGCCAGTGTGCCTTCTGAACCCACCACTAATTGAGTAAGGTTGTACCCAGTTGCATTCTTGACAACATTGGCGCCGGTCCACATAATGGTGCCGTCGGCCAAAACCACTTCTAAGTTGAGCACCCAGTCTTTGGTGACACCATATTTAACTGCTTTAGGACCACCTGAGTTTTCGGCAATATTGCCCCCGATAAAGCAAGAGCCTTTGCTGGCAGGGTCTGGTGGGTAAAACAAACCTTTGGCCTTGACGGCGTTTTGCAAAACTTCTGTAATGACACCTGGTTCGGTCGTTACTTGCGCATTTTTTTCATCGATCTCGATGATGCGGTTGAGTTTTTCGGAGCTCAGCAAAACCCCTCCATGAATGGGTAAGCAGCCACCGCTCAAGCCTGTTCTGGCACCAGCAGGTGTTACAGGGATATTGTGCGCATGACAATAAGCTAAAATTTCAGAAACCTCTTGCGTGTTTTGTGGAAGGAGTACCACGCTTGGCGTGAAATGCAGGTCTTCGGTGTGGTCGTGGTCATAAGCTTCGCGGGTGGCGAGGTCTGATTTACAGCGGTCTGAAAGGAGCGACTCAAAAAAGTTGAGGTCTGCGGGAGTGATGTTATGATACATTATACAGTTATTTTTTTGGCGCCAACAAAAAAGATATCGCGTGTATTGATGGGAATGGAAGCCGCTTTAGGGATGCGCTCATAGATCCAATTGTGAAAACGCTTGGGTGTTTTATTCAAAATGAACAGCGCAAAATAAATGAGTCTCAAGGAGCGGTAGACCGGTGGGTATTTGTAAAAAACGGGTTCAAAGCCGTGCTGCTGCAAAAGTGCTGTCATGGATTTTTGCGTAAAATAATGCAAGTGCGTTGGGGGGTGGATCATGCGCCATTTTTTGCCTTGTAGCTTGGGTAAAAGCGCGCCAAAATCACCGGTTGTGAGGTAGAGCATGCCGCCAGGTTCACACTCTTTTTGTGCTTTGGCCAAAAAAGCCCCTGGGTCAGACAAGTGCTCTATTACGTCCCACATGAAAATGGCATCGTAGGTTTGGTTGGAGCTTGTTTCTAAATAATTATCAGCTGAAAAATGAGGTCCGAAATGTTGGTTGGCATAGCTGATTGCCGCCGCCGAAATATCATAGCCTTGG
>RDZL01000135.1 GCA_004295165.1 Flavobacteriia bacterium | reverse complement strand
GGGCATGACCAGGGGCAGCACCAATGCCCACATTGCGCGCGCAGCATTGGACAGCATTGCTTTTCAAACAGTTGACTTGCTCAAAGCCATGGAAGCCGACGCGGGTATTCACATAGCTGCTTTGCGGGTAGATGGGGGTGCTACCACCAATAACCTCTTGATGCAAATTCAAAGTGATCTCTTGCAAACAACGGTTACACGCCCCACGACAACAGAGACCACGGCCTTGGGTGCGGCCTATTTAGCAGGCTTAGCAGTGGGTTATTGGTGGGACACGGCCGAGATCCAATCACTTTGGCAAATGGACCGAGAATTTGAACCGCAACAACCCAATGAGGCCGCGCAATTGGCTTACAAAGGTTGGCAAAAAGCCGTGGCAGCTACCCGGGAATTCAAGCCGTGAAAATGAACCGAACAAAACAATGGGCAGCCTTGGATTTGCAAGCTTCCGATGACCCATCCACACCTTTGATCAGTGCCACTGCATGGGACTTGGTCATCATTGGGGGAGGAGCAACGGGCTTGGGAACGGCGGTGGACGCGGCTTCCAGGGGATTGAAGACCTTGCTGTTGGAGCGGGACGATTTTGGCAAGGGAACTTCTTCTCGGTCCACCAAATTGGTCCACGGTGGGGTGCGCTACTTGGCACAGGGCAACATCAAATTGGTGCGAGAAGCGCTGCGCGAACGGGCCCATCTCTTGCAGAATGCGCCGCATTTGTCCCATACTCAGTCATTTGTCATCCCTGCCTATACTTGGTTTGACCGCTATTTTTATTATTTCGGATTGTTGTGCTATGATTTGTTGGCGGGCAAACTTTCTTTGGGCGCCACCAAATTGTTGAACCGTAGGCAAACCTTGGAAGTCTTGCCAGCATTGGCTGGGGCAATGTCTGGTGCAAAGGCAAAACAGGCAAGTACAAAGGCGAATGGTAAAAAATTAAAGGGAGGAATCTTATATACCGATGGGCAATTTGACGATGCTAGACTTTGTGTGGAACTGGCGGCAACGGCCATTGCCCAGGGTGCCACCATCTTGAATGCAGTGGCGGTAAAAGATTTGATCAAGGACGAGAAGGGAAAAATCGTGGGGGTGGTGGCAGTGAATGAAATCAATCACAATTTTCCAGCAT
>RDZL01000134.1 GCA_004295165.1 Flavobacteriia bacterium | reverse complement strand
AGTGACTGACGTTGAAGTTCCTTCAATCGTTTGTCCTGCTGATCAAAACGTTCCTTCTGATGCTAACTGTCAGTTCACAATGCTTGACTACACCAGTCTTGCTGTTGCTGCTGACAACTGTGATACATCTGTTGATGTAACACAATCACCAGCTGTTGGTGATGTCGTTTCTGGTACTACAACCGTTACGCTTACTGCAACAGATAACTTCGGTAACTTCTCTACGTGCACATTCGATCTTATTGTAATCGATAATACTAATCCTATTATCACTACATGTGCTCCTGATGTAACTGAACTTGTTGATACAAACTGTGAAGTTGCACTTGCTGATTACACTTCAGCTGTGGTTGCTACTGACAACTGTGATCTATCACTTACCTACAATCAAGTGCCTGCGCCAGGAACAATGTTCTCTGGACACAACACAGTTATACCTGTAATAATCACAGTGACAGATGATTCAGGAAATTCAATCGATTGCAGTTTCAACGTTACCCTAGAGGATAACATTGATCCAACAATCACTTGTCCTGCAAACATTACACAAACAGCAGATGCCGGCTTATGCAGTGCCCAAGTAAATATTCTTGTGCCAGTAACCAACGACAACTGCTCAGTCGTGAGTGTAACAAATGATTATACTTCAACGAATGATGCGTCTGGAGTATATCCTGTCGGAACTACAACAGTAACATATACAGTAATTGATATAGCTGGAAATACAGTTTCATGTTCTTTCGATGTTACAATATCTGATGATGAGCAACCTGTAATTGTTTGTCCTAACGATGTAACACAAACGACTGATGCTGGTGTTTGTGAGGCGGCTATCGTTGTACAACCTATGGTTGCAACCGACAACTGCGCTGTTGCAACAATCGTGAACGATTACAACAACACTTCAAACGCTTCTGACTTCTATCCTGAAGGCACCACAGTAGTAAACTGGACTGTGACTGACATAAATGGAAATATCTCTACTTGCTCAACTACAATTATCGTAACTGATAATGAGCAACCAGTAATTGACTGTCCTAATGACATCACACAAACAGCAGATGCCGGAGTATGTGAAGCTCTTGTGACAGTGCCTGCTATGATTGCAACAGATAATTGTGCAATTGCTACTAT
>RDZL01000133.1 GCA_004295165.1 Flavobacteriia bacterium | reverse complement strand
TACCTGACGACGCTGCCGATCAACAATACCTTCGCTCAGAACGACATCAACCAAACGCCAGGTGCAGTTCAATTCATCAAATACCCAATGGCTGGTCAGGCTTCTGAAAAACCGCGCGTGGGCATCTACAATCTCAAAACAAAGAAAACGGTCTTCATTAGCCCACTATCAGGAGCCGATTCTTACCTCACCAATGTGGCATTTACACCAAGTGAAAAATACCTTTTGGTGGCGGAGGTCAACCGCGATCAAAACCACATGTGGCTGTACCTCTATGACCTAAAAGGAAAGTTAGTGCGTACCCTTTGGGAAGAGCAAAACGACAAATGGGTAGAGCCCGAGCATCCAGCATTTTTCCCGTCTAAAACATCAGATAACTTCGTCTGGATTTCAGAAAAGAATGGTTTCAACAACCTCTATTACGTAGACATCAACGGACAAATCATCAAGACGCTCACCTCCAACAAATTTGTTGTAAAGGATATCCTCGAAGCGAATGAAGACGGCAGTAAAATTTACTTTTCGGCAACGGGCGCCAATCCGTGTAATACATTAGTTTATGAAGTAGATTTACAAGGCAACCAACGCCAACTGACGCAAGCAGAAGGCACGCACCGCTTTGCTTTGGCACCAAAAGGCGCTTATTATTACGATGGCTACAGCAGTGTAGAGGTGGCAAACAAAGAATACGTCATGACCTTAAATGGAAAAATGGCCAAACTCCTCCAAGATTCTCCTGATAAATTAGCCGAGTACAACATTGGCAGCACCGAAATTGGCAATATCAAAGGGAAAGACGGTTCGGCGCTTTACTACCGCATGATCAAGCCTGCTGACTTTGACCCAAATAAAAAATATCCAGTGTTGGTGTATGTCTATGGCGGGCCACATGCCCAAATGGTGACCAACAGCTGGTTGGCAGGCGCCAATTTGTGGATGCACTGGCTAGCTAACCAAGGCGATATTGTATTTACCTTAGATAACAGAGGTTCAGGCGAGCGTGGCTTTGCGTTTGAAAGCCAAATACACCGCCAACTAGGTACTGTTGAAATGGAAGACCAACTTACAGGTGTCAATTACCTGAAATCTTTGAGTTACGTAGATGCAAACCGAATGGCAGTACACGGCTGGTCTTTT
>RDZL01000042.1 GCA_004295165.1 Flavobacteriia bacterium | reverse complement strand
CTGCTGAGGTCACTTCTTTCAAAGTGGGCGCTCAGTAAGTGAGAGCCTTAAAAGCAATGGGCGTTTCCTTTGAAGGCTCTCACTTACTGAGCGCCCACTTTGAAAGAAGTGACCTCAGCAGAGCTGATTTAACGGGTGTAACTGAATTGACCTTAGATCCCGAATTCAATTCCATGAAAGGCGCAAAAATTCAGTTTGCCCAACTTCCCGGTTTATTAGTGAAATACGGGCTCAACATCCAACACTAAAGATATTTCCCTAATTTTGAATCATGCAGCAAAAAGGGAACAAACGCACCATCACCGGATGGGTCTTCTACGACTGGGCCAACTCGGTTTATCCGCTGATCATTAGCTCGGCTATTTTTCCGATACTTTACGAGACCCAAACAAGCATCAAAAATGAGGCTGGCCGTACGGTCTATGACACCGTTAGCTTCCTAGGACGCGAATTCCACAACACCGAATTCTACGCCTACGTCATTTGCTTGTCCTATATTTTAGTTGCGCTCATGACACCGCTTTTATCGGGCATTGCCGATGCGGGCGGAAAGCGCAAACTTTTCATGCAGTTTTTTTGCTACATGGGCGCCATTTCGAGCGGACTGCTCTACTTTTTTCATGCACCTGCGGCCGACAGCCCGTTTATGATCAATTGGAGCATCTTGCCCTTGTTTTTTGGTTCTATCGGCTTTTGGGCCAGTTTGGTTTACTACAACGCTTATTTGCCCGATATCGCCGAAGCCAAAGACCACGACCGCGTTTCTGCGCGCGGCTTCTCAATGGGTTATTTAGGGAGCTCAACCCTCCTGATCATCATTTTGATACTGACTGTATTTACAAAAGTGCTCCCCATTCGCTGGGCATTTCCTTTAGTGAGCCTTTGGTGGATTGCCTTTGCAACCTTCTCTTTTTCGAGACTACCCAAGACGAGCGCCACGCAAAAAGACAGTAAAAACCTCATTCGAAAAGGTTATTCGGAGGTTTACGGTGTCTGGAAGCAAATCAGGCAAAACAAAAGACTCAAAGGATACTTAGGGTCCTATTTCATGTTCAACATGGCCGTGCAAACCATCATGGTAATGGCAGTTGCTTTTGCCAACAAGGAAGTGATTGGCATCAAACAGCAAGACCTCATCATTTCGATCCTTATTATTCAGTTTATCGGAATTGGCGGCGCCTACCTGATGTCGTTTATCTCTAAAAAAATTGGCAATTTCAAGGCCCTCGGTGGTGCTATTGTCATTTGGATCGCCCTTTGCATTTACGTGTACCAATTTGTATGGTATCCTTGGCAATTCTTTATTGCTGCTGCCGGCGTGGGCTTGGTAATGGGCGGGATTCAATCTTTATCTAGATCCACTTATTCTAAATTATTACCTGAAACCAAAGACCTCACCTCTTACTTCAGCTTCTATGACTTAGCAGAAAAATTAGGCTTGGCATTAGGTACGCTCACTTTTGGGCTCATCGAAGGCTTATTAGATATCAGAACCTCCATTCTCGCTTTAGTCGTATTTTTTGCATTAGGCCTCATTTTATTGATCAGAATCCCCAAAACAGAACAACAAGCGCATGAGACAAGCCATTGAAGCCGCGTGGGAAAACCGCGCACTATTAAGTGAAAAAGCAACTATTCAAGCCATTGAACACGTTATCGAAGACCTCGACAAAGGCCTTTTACGCGTTGCCGAACCGCTAGACGACGGCACATGGCAGGTCAACGAATGGGTAAAAAAAGCAGTTGTGCTTTATTTTCCGATCCGCCAAATGGAAACCATTGAAGTAGGCCCTTTTGAATTCCACGACAAAATGGCGCTCAAGCGCAACTACAAAGATTTGGGCGTACGCGTGGTGCCACATGCGATTGCGCGCTATGGCGCATATGTTGCCCCTGGCGTCATCATGATGCCCTCTTACATCAATATTGGCGCCTACGTAGACAGCAATACCATGGTAGACACCTGGGCAACTGTTGGCAGCTGCGCACAAATTGGCAAAGACGTCCATTTGAGCGGCGGCGTTGGTATTGGCGGCGTTTTGGAACCACTTCAAGCTGCCCCGGTAGTGATTGAAAACGGCGCCTTTATTGGCTCGCGTTGTATTGTAGTAGAAGGCGTGCGCGTGGGCAAAGAAGCAGTACTTGGTGCGAATGTTGTACTGACTAAATCGACGAAAATCATTGATGTAACGGGACCAGAACCTATTGAATTCAACGGCTATGTACCAGAAAGATCGGTTGTTATTCCTGGTTCTTACACCAAATCTTTTGCCGCCGGAGACTTCCAAGTTCCTTGCGCGCTCATCATCGGCAAACGCAAGGCTTCTACAGACCTCAAAACCTCGCTCAACGATGCGCTGCGCGAACACAATGTCGCTGTCTAATGAATGAAAAAATGCAACTCTGGAATACACTCGATCGGGCTTCGCTAGAAAAGCAATTGCAAGCGATTGGCCACGATTACATTACTATTTCTTTTTACCAATACGCCCACATTCTAGATCCACAGGCATTCAGAAACAAACTTTACTTGGAGTGGACCGCACTAGACATTGTGGGGCGAACCTACGTAGCCAAAGAAGGTATCAATGCGCAAATTGCAGTCCCGACAGCCAATTTGGGACGTTTTCGAGAAGAACTCTACCAAATTGATTTTCTGAATGGCATCCGACTCAATTTTGCCGTAGACGACGCCGAAGCCGAATTTCCATTTTTGAAGCTCAAAATCAAGGTTAGGTCTAAAATTTTAGCAGATGGTCTGAACGACACCACTTTTGATGTCACCAATAAAGGCGTGCACCTCGATGCAGCCGCTTTCAACGCCCTCACCGACGACCCGAATACCCTACTGATCGATTTTCGCAATCATTACGAATGGGAAGTTGGCCATTTCAAAGGTGCTGTATTGCCCGACGTAGACACGTTTAGGGAATCCTTGCCGTTTATTGAAGAAACGGTGCTCAAAGGCAACGAAGACAAAAATATTGTGATGTACTGCACCGGCGGTGTGCGCTGCGAAAAAGCTTCAGCTTGGTTCAAGCACCGCGGTTTTGCCAACGTGCACCAGCTCGAAGGCGGCATTATCAAATATGCCAACGACTGCAAAGAACAGGGAATCGAAAACAAATTCATCGGCAAAAACTTTGTTTTTGACGAACGCCGCGGCGAGCGCATTACCCCTGATATCATCGCAGTTTGCCACCAATGCGGAGACCCTGCCGACACCCATACCAATTGTGTCAATGACGCCTGTCACTTGTTATTTATTCAGTGTGAGGCCTGCAAGGAAAAGATGGAAAATTGTTGCAGCCAGACTTGTTTGGATACCATTCATCTTCCACTAGAGGTCCAGAAAGAACTCAGAAAAGGCCAAAACAAAAGCAACCTCATCTTCAAAAAAGGTCGCTCTGCTGCACTGCCCTTCCAGGGCCACCAAGAAAAACCCCAAGCGCTGATTGACCAAGCGCTCCAAAACCAAAACACATGATACTTTTTATCCATTGGGCCGTAGATTCACAACTTATTGATGGGTGGCGCACCCCAAATCTGTACGGTCTCCTCTTTGTATCGGGAATTGTGATGGGCTATTTTGTGATCCGAAAAATGTTTAGGGCAGAACAAATCGAAGACAAAGTATTAGACACACTCGTCACCTACATGGTGCTCTCCACTATTATTGGCGCGCGCCTTGGCCATGTGCTTTTTTATGGCCCGTATTGGGACAAAATACAACATGGGCAAGTTGTAGAAACAGGGTATTTTTCGCATCCTGGCGAGATCATCAAGATTTGGGAAGGCGGTTTGGCCAGCCATGGAGCAGCAATTGCTATTTTGATTGCGCTATTTATTTTCACCAAAAAAGTTTCAAATCGTTCTTATATCTGGATTTTAGACCGCATTGCTGCACCAATTGCCATTGCAGCTACTTTTATCCGCTTGGGTAATTTGGTCAACCACGAAATGGTAGGTTATGTTACCGATGTGCCTTGGGCTTTTGAATTCGTGTATTTCTACAACGAAGCCATTGGCAACTACGACCCTACTCCGCGCCACCCTGCGCAGCTTTATGAGGCCATTTGTTATTTCATTTCGTTTGGCGTCTTGCTCTACCTCTATTGGAAACTCAAAAAGTGGCAGCAACCGGGCTTTGTCTTTGGCAGTTTTCTGATCCTCATTTTTGGTTCGCGCATTATTTGCGAATTCTTCAAACTCGGCCAAACCGCCCGTGACTACACCTTGCCGCTCAATACC
>RDZL01000041.1 GCA_004295165.1 Flavobacteriia bacterium | reverse complement strand
CTGAATTGGACCAGAAAATCCCTTCGCTAATCCCGAATTCACTGCGCGCATAGGTTTGTCCCGACACGATGTTCTTGTCTTTGTTTTTGGTGATTGGTCGGAAAAATTTAGTGGATTCTTGCACATAAAGGTTGTTTTCAATTGTGAAAGCAACGTTTTTACTTGCCGCATGAAAATGTGCATTTTCTGCGCCATCTGGAACTTTTTGTACAGAACCTGTTTTTGTGTTTATGTTGTAAAGCGCATAAACGCTTCCGCCGTCAGAAACCTCTAGCACATCTTTGCTCACCCATTTTGCAAAGGCGAGGTGCGCAAAAGAAGTACCTAGTTTTTCATTGATTTCTTTGACACTTGTGAGTTCAATTGATTTTTCGGAGGCAACAGCGCTTTGTTGTAGGCTCTGCCAATCTGCACTGCAAAAAGTGTAAGTGTCTGATTCTGGAATCCATTGAAAGTTATTGAGGCGAACCGGCGACAGCGCTCTTTGCTTCAAAACAGACTCCTTGAGGTCGAAGGATTTCTTTTGACCGAAACTAACGAAAGCCAGTCCGATGAATAGGATTTGAAAGAAGTGTTTCATGAACGTTGTATAAATTGATTGAAAAATAATTCGAGTGGGCGCCCCGTTTGGTAACATTCGAGCATGATTTGATCGAGCTGTGGGTCGAGGAGCGTTTCTGCCTCAAATGTACTATAAAAATAAAATTGCTTATTGAAGAGAAGAGGCTCTTTAGCGGCCGCTTCCTGAAATACCTTGTCTAATTTCTTATTCTTTTCCCCATGGATTTCACCAAACAACGCTTTAAACTTCTTGTCGTTATATAAATCCTTAAACGCTACTGCGTTATCGGCGATGCCTTCGCGGAGCGCATACAAATCGTCCTTTTCGATTTCATAAACACCACCATAGGCCCTCACATGTTCTGGACCAAACTCAAAATAAATCCCGTGAATAGAACTGCTCTTTTTGCCTTGCGGCGAGATGACAGCCGAACACTGCGTCTTGTAAGGCGTTTTGTCTTTGGAAAAACGAATGTCTCGGTTGATCCGAAAAATGCAATCGGAGGCCTTGAGATCCTTGAAAACTGGCTCTGTTTTGGCCAGTTCATCGATGAGGTGCTGTGTAAAAGCCTTAAATGGTTCTTTTACGCTCTTTTCATAGCGCTTGCGGTTGGCATCAAACCATTCTTTGTGGTTGTTAGCGGCGAGCTCTTGAAAGAATAGCAAATAATCTGCGGTGAAAAAGGACATGGGGTAAAGTTAAGAAAAAAGCCCTTTTCGGTGCTTTTTTGCTTAATTCTTGACCATTTGGATGGGTTGCTGACTGCCAATTTGCAACCAATATGTACCTCTGGCGAGGCCCTCACTATCGATGGAATTGATCAGTCCATTCAATTTTGCTATTTGAATGATGCGGCCATTGATATCTAAAATATGCATGTCTTGATCAACAAGTTCGCTTGTGATTTCAACATTAAATTGACCGTTGTTGGGGTTGGGATACACGTTTATCTTGTCATTAGAATCGTTTGCTAGCATTTTGGGGCTTTCTATTTCAGGCATTTGGGTATTCACGAGTGTGAGTTGAGGTGAATAGCCGGCACATCCAAACGTGTTTGTAGCTCTCACACGATACGTGCCGCCAATAGAGGTTGTATACGAATTTGAATTCGCGCCAGGAATTGAAATTGGAAAGTTGCCATTAAACTTTTGCCACTGATAAGAATTACCAGTAACAAATGGTGTGCTCAGTGTAGCGCTGGATCCTGGTGCTATAAGTAAAGTAGTAGCAGTGATTGTCGGAGTCGGACTAGGATTGACAGTTACCGTAATCGGATTAGAACTCACTTGGTTATTTGGGCATGAAGGGTTTGATACAACAACTGTATAAGTTCCCGCCTGTGTGACGCTGTAAAAAGTATTGGTTGCACCAGTCATATTAATCCCGTTCTTTTTCCATTGATAACTTAGACCATTCGATGTGGAATTCGCGATTAGAGTCAAGGAACTACCGCTACAAATAGTTGTTGACCCCGTAGCAATGATGTTTACAGAAGGATTGGCAAGGACTTGTACTTGAATGTTGTTGCTACTCAATAAACAGCCGCCAGGAGTTAAAATATTGACACTGTAAATACCGCTGCTAATAACCGTATAGCTCGAATTGTTCGTAAAGTTCATTGCGGCATTTCCATTTTTGACCCATTGATAGGTGTAGCCAGTTCCTGTTGATGCTTGCAATACAACGGATGAACCAGGGCAGATTGTAGTTGGCCCTGTTGCACTCAAAATGGCTTGTAAAAAACTAATGGTAATGCTGTTTGATGTACTTATGCAGCCGTTTATATTTGTGACCGTAACGGTGTAGTTGCCAGGCTGAAAAACCACAAAGCTTGCCGTATTTCCGTTTGACTATGGTAGGCCATTCTTTTTCCATTGAAAAGTGCAACCTGGACTAGAGAGCGCCGATAAAATAACAGAGCCTCCTGGACACAATGCAAGTGGTCCGCTGGCCATAACAGTAACCACAGGTATCGGATTTACCGTCAATACCACCTGATCGCTGGTCACACAACCGTTGGTTCCGGTAGCGGTGGCTGTGTAGATAGTAGTTCCAATGTTATTGGCCACAAAAGAAACGTTGTTCTGAACGCCATTGCTCCAAGTTGTTGTGGGTGCATTGGAAATTGCATTAAGTGTTACGTTGGTTCCTTGACACACCGTTTGGTCTGGCCCGGCGTTGATGGTTGGCGGGGTGTTATTTACAGTTATCACGACTTGGTCTGTTGCCGTGCATCCGCTGCTATTTGTAACGGTCAGGGTATAAGTGGTGGTTGATGTTGGATTGGCAATAGGATTCGAGCTATTTGAATTGCTCAAGCCGGTTGTCGGGCTCCAAGAATAAATTGATCCTGGTTGTGGTGCACTACCTATTGCAGCGCTAGAGGTCGTGCTCGAACAACCTATAGAAACATCTGGGCCCGCATTGGCTATGACGCTGTTCCCGCCAGTGATAATGGTGTTAATGGTTGAAGACATGCAGCCGTTGAATCCTTGAAGAACTAGGCAATAGTTTCCAGGTGAATTGACGGTAATGCACTGTGTGGTTTCTCCGGTGCACCACATATAGCCAACAAGTTGGCTTGTGTTGGCGCATAGTGTAACGCTTTGCCCTGGGCACAATGCAAGCGGTCCGGTGGCCGTAACGGTAGCCACAGGTGTTGGATTTACGGTCAATATTACCTGATCGTTGGCCACACAACCGTTGGCTCCGGTAGCGGTAGCTGTGTAGGTAGTTGTTCCGACGCTGTTGGCTAAAAAGGGCAGGTTGTTCTGAACGCCATTGCTCCAACTAATCGTTGGCGCATTGGAAATGGCATTGAGTGTCACGTTGGTTCCCTGACAAACTGTTTGGTCAGGCCCAGCATTGATGGTTGGCGGGGAATTGTTTACATAGACAACAACTTGATCTGTGGTCGTACAGCCCATGGCATTCGTTGCTGTTAGGGTGTAAGTGGTAGTGGTTACGGGTTGTGCAATTGGATTGGCGCTATTCGGGTTGCTCAAACCAGATGCCGGACTCCAAGAATATGTAATGCCTGCGACAGCCGCTGAGCCAATTTGAGCCCCAGAGGTGTTTTGCGTACAAGATATTGTCGCATCTGGTCCTGCATTTGTACTCATAAAGATGTCAACAGGAATGCAAGCGATATTAGAGCAGCCAGTCAAATAGTCTGTGACGACTACACAATAAGTGTCAGGATAAGAAACCGTAATGCAATTCGTGATGGATGCGTTACTCCAATTATATGCCCATGGATATTGATACGGAACGCAAAGTGTAACACTTTGTCCTGCGCATAGCGCTGTTGGCCCCGAGGCAGTGATGCTGAACTGCGGCTGTGGATTCACGAGTACCACCAAATTGTCAGTAGCGACACAACCATTGGTGCCAGTAACACTTGCTGTGTAGGTTGTGCTTCCTGTTGCACTAGCAACAAAAGGGATGTTGTTCTGAACACCATTGTTCCAGGTAATGGGACTGGCATTGCCAACACCTGTATAGCCTACAATATCCCGGTAGTCAATGGGTTGTAGAAAAATGCCAGTAACCATTGAGGTTTCCATTTCATTTAAAAAATTAGCCATTCTAAATGAACCTTCAGAAAAATGTGTGCCGTCAAAAACCAAAAGTATTTTTTTCATAGTAAGTTGAATTTTTAGAAGATAAGTTGAGAGGCTCTCATTTGCATGAGTGAATT
>RDZL01000040.1 GCA_004295165.1 Flavobacteriia bacterium | reverse complement strand
GGAAAAAGAATAAGAAAGTGCACGCTCTGCAGAAATGGGTCCGGCGCCTTTGGTGCGGTCCATGAAGATGCGGTTGCGCGCGAGCATACTGTCAAATTCTTCAAAAGCTTTCGGGAAAGTTTTTAAAAACGATTTGAGTTTTTGATGAAAAACAGGAGTGAAGTCGCGCTCAAAACCGCCGATGCGGCCCATGTTGGTAGTGAGGCGTGCGCCACTGAGTTCTTCGTAGAGCTCGTAAATTTTTTCACGTTCAGAGAACGGGTAAAAGAAAGAGGTAAGTGCACCGGCATCTACGCCAATGACGGAGTTGCAAATAAGGTGATCGGCAATGCGGGCAAGTTCCATGATGATCACGCGCATGTACTGCACGCGCTTCGGGATGTCGACGCCGATGAGTTTTTCAACGGTCATTTCCCAGCCGATGTTGTTGATCGGGGAGGAACAATAGTTGAGTCGGTCAGTGATCGGAGTGATTTGGTTGTACGGACGACGCTCTGCTAATTTTTCAAAAGCGCGGTGGATATAACCAACCGTTTGTTCGGAAGAAATGATTTTTTCGCCGTCAACTTTTAAGATATTCTGAAAAATACCGTGTGTGGAGGGGTGGGTAGGACCAAAGTTAATGGTGGCCACATTGGCGGGGTCAGCCGCTTGTATTACATCTTTAAGATCTTGGCTCATAATTCATTGTTGTTACGTCCGAAAAATCTGTCGTCTTTGTCTTCGCGGGTGGCGTCTTCGAGGACGTATTCTTTGCGCATTGGGAAGTAATCCATGTCGTCCATGTTGAGGATGCGACGTAAATCGGGGTGCCCGTCAAAAATAATTCCGAAGAAATCGTAGGTTTCGCGCTCCATCCAGTTGGCACCGGCAAACAAGTCGGTGATGGTGGCGATGTGCAAGTTATCTTTGGGCAAATAGCCTTTGATGCGCAAACGCAAATTGTTTTTCCAGGAGTGCAATTGGTATACTACTGCAAATTCTCTGCCTGCAGCATCGGGGTAGTGGATACCTGCGATGTTGGTGAGGTAATTGACACTGAGGTCTTGGTGTTGTTGCAACCAAGCAATGGCGTCGTGAATGCGTGCGGGCGTGAGCTCGATGTTGAGCATGCCAAATGCTTCTTCATGTGCCAAAACATCGGCGCCAAATGCCGCTTGAATAGCCGTTAGGTATTCTTGGTTATTTTGATTCTGCATGTTGATCGATGTCGATTTCGTAAGTTCCCAATAAATGCTTGTATTCTTCGGAATAGCGTCTGCGGTTCGATTCTTTTTTGACCAATTCATGGATATTCATGACGCCATCAATGATTTGTTCTGGGCGCGGTGGGCACCCCGGAACATATACATCTACTGGAATAATGCGGTCTATGCCTTGCAAAACCGAATAGGTATCAAAAATACCACCAGAACACGCGCATGCGCCAACAGACAAAACCCATTTAGGCTCAGCCATTTGTTCGTAAACGCGTTTGAGCACAGGCCCTAATTTTTTAGAAATAGTACCTGCTACAATAAGTAGGTCGGCTTGGCGCGGTGTAAAAGACATGCGCTCCATTCCAAAACGCGAGAGGTCATAGGCGCTGCCCATGGTGGCCATGAATTCAATGCCGCAACAAGAGGTCGCAAATGGCAAAGGCCAAACAGAGTTGGCACGTGCAAGCGCAATGGCTTTGTCGAGGGTGGTCAGTTGATAACCCTCTCCGTTGATCGTTTCGAGGTCTTCTATTTTTCCCATTCTAATGCTCCTTTTTTATAGATATAGTAAAACCCGGTCAAGAAAAAACCGACAAACATAATAACTGCTAATAATCCTTCGAGTTTGAGCTCATAAAAGTTCACTGCGTAAGGGTAAAAGAAAATGACTTCTACATCGAATAATACAAAGAGAATAGCCGTCATAAAGTAACGGATAGATACCGGAAAACGCGCATTGCCTTGCGCGTCGATACCACATTCAAAGTTGTCGTCTTTTTTGGTAGAATTGATTCTAGGGGTGAGTATGTGCGTGACAAAAAGCGTAAAGATTACAAAACCTGCTGCGACTGCAACTTGCATCAGCAACGGTAGGTAATTGGCGCTAGAGGCTGTTTCCATTGGTCTATTTTAAGTGAGTAACAAAAGTTACTTTGGTTGGTTTGTTTTGCGCCACAAATTTACCTTTTAGTTTGGTTCTGACATAAAAAAAGCCGAGAAAATATTCCCGGCTTCTTATTTAGAATGCTTTTGAATTACTTCAAGTGAAAACGCAAACCAACGTTTGAGAAATTACCTGCACTGAAGCTGGTACCCAAGCCGGCAATTTGATTTACATTGAAGCCAGGGCGAAGTTCCATATACAAGTGAAGGGGCATCCAGAAGTCGCGTTTTTTGCCAATTCTGAAGTCTATCCCTAGTGGTGCATATACGCCAAAACCAAACCCACCTTTGTTTTCAAAGGTTTCTTGTGTGTGTGTGCCGTTGTAGACCATGTCGTTGAAGAGGCCATAACCATAGTCGCTTCCGTAGGGAGAAACATACTGGTTTACAATTGTTTGTGCGTTGTAGCTCAAGCCAAAATTGGCGCCAATTCCACCATAGAAACTCCAGCGTTTGTCTGCATTGTAGCGGAACAACAAAGAGGCGTCTAGGCGCAACTGTTCTTGCGAATAATTGGCATTGTAACTGTGCGTGCTGAAAGAGTCTATAAAAAATTGATCGCCCGTTTGTGAACTCGTCAAGGTATCGATGCGGAAGGTTTCGGTAAACGAACCGCCAATTGCCAAGGCATTTTGTTGGTTGGTGTGCATGAGGCCCAAGCGCAAAGTAGCATTCGGTAATTTGGCCATTTTGAGGCCAACACTCAATGATTGACTTTGCCCAGGGAAAGTAAAGTTCATCACCGGATAGGAATGATACACGCTTAAATCTTGTTGCAACAAGACAGACTGCGGCGCTAAGGTCTGAAAATCAGAAACGCTGCCTTTGCCGGCGCCATAGAAGGCTCCATTTTGCAAATAAATGCCTTCAAAACTGAGCTGGGCTTGCGTACTGCCCCAAGAAAGCAAAGCGAGACTTAGGAGTAATTTTTTCATAAATAATTTTTTAATAGTTACAACTACGAATGCACTAATTTATTGTTACAAGTCGGATGTATTGTTGTTGATTTGGCGCCACACATTTGAGTACATAAGCGCCTCTTTTCACTGTGCGCACATCGATGAGTTCATTGGGATCAATTGTTCCTGTGCGAACTGTTTTTCCATTTGCATCAAATAAAGTGAAGACAAGCGTTGCTGTCTGACCTTTGATGGAAATAAAATCAGTACTTGGATTCGGATACACTTCCAATTGCGTGTTGTGCGAGTAGGGTTTATCCGAAAAACCTAGCGTAGGATCTATTGTAACGCCGCCATTGCCATTGATTACCCAATTGTTCGGATCGATGCCAATAGTGCCAACCACGGTGCCAAAATTATTCAGTGAAAACAATTCTACGTTGTTATTGATTTCAAATCTAATAATGGTATCTGCCTGGCCTTGTCTAAGGATGCGCAAGGAGATAGGGTTGGTAAAGGTGGGTGTAATGTTCGGCATCGAGGCAGTGTGTGAAATTTGCAAGAATAGGTCGCTGCCATTTTGGTTGTATTGCACTTGGTAGGTCGGGAAGCCTTCTCCAAAATACCATTGCTCAAAGAAGGCATCCAGATTGATATTGCAAAAGTTGGCTACGTGATTTTTGAAATCGAGGCCTGTTGCGGTACTGTGTGCGTAGGTGTTTTGGAAATCTTGCAGCGCTGCAAAAAAGATGCTGTCGTTCTGGATGATATAGCGCAGCGTATGGATGATTCCAGCACCTTTGTCATAGGTAAGTCGGCCGCTAAAAATGCGCGCTTCGTTCAAAGAATCCAAGACCCAAACGCTGCCGTCGGGTTGGTTCATTACACTCTGATGCACTTGGGTCATGTGGTTGGCTTGCTGTCCGTTGTAGAGCGCGGCAAGCATGAGGTACTCGCTGTACGATGCAAAACCTTCATTGAGCCAGATATCGCACCAAGATGCACACGTGACGTGGTTGCCCCACCATTGGTGTGCAAGTTCGTGCGCGGTGAGTGTTTTTTCAAAGAATCCTTGAGTGGTCATGGTTTGGTGTTCCATTCCACCACCGATTGGCGCCATGCAGTGTCCGTATTTTTCGTCGGCAAAAGGATAGGGGCCAAACAAATTGGAGAATAGCTTTAACTGTTCGCCTACTTCATCAATATCCCAATTTCCGTTGGCGGCGGCGGCAACGGTAACAA
>RDZL01000039.1 GCA_004295165.1 Flavobacteriia bacterium | reverse complement strand
AAATCACGTCGCGTCCAGAGCTCGTAGAAAGAACTTGATGAAATTGGCCAAAGGATACTTTGGTCGTCGTAAAAATGTTTGGACAGTTGCAAAAAACGCCATTGAAAAAGGGCTTGTTTATGCGTACTCCGGACGTAAGCAAAAGAAAAGAAACTACCGTTCACTCTGGATTACCCGTATCAACGCGGGCGCTCGCCTTCACGGCATGAGCTATTCACAGTTTATGGGTGCCGTACACAAAAGTGGAATTGAACTCAATCGCAAAGTACTTGCCGATTTAGCAATGAACCACCCAGAAGCTTTCAAAGCGGTTGTCGATACGGTAAAGAAATAAGTTTGAAACCTATATCAGCTCAAAGCCATTAGTCTTCCGATTAATGGCTTTTTTTATAAAGAAATGATTCGCATTGGCATTGTCGGTATTGGTTATTTGGGGCGCATTCATGTAAGCGTGCTCCAAGAATTAGCTGCGCAGTTTGAAATTGTTGGTATCCATGACCACAAGCCCATCGATGGGCGCGAAGTTTCAGCTGCACTACAAGCGCTACCATTTTTTGAATCCTATCAAGCACTCATTGGCGCAGCAGATGCTGTGGCCATCATCGCGAGTACGCCTGCACATTTTCTCTTGGCCCATGAAGCGCTTTTGGCGGGCAAAGCTGTTTTTATTGAAAAACCCATGTGTGCTACCTTAAGTGAAGCTCAAGAGCTTTGTGTTCTCGCACTGCAACAACAAAGCTTTGTGCAAGTCGGGCACGTCGAACGTTTTAATCCTGCGCTTGAAGCAGCAACGTCTTTTTCTGTCGGGCGCCAATTGTTGGGCTTTGATGCCAGTCGCACTGCGCCATTTCAGCAAAGAGGTTCCGATGTGTCTGTGGTGCTAGATCTCATGATCCACGACCTCGATCTACTGCTCGCGCATGCCTCAAGTCAGATAGTAGCGATCGAGGTAGTAGCCAAAAGCGAGAAAAGCGCATTCTCAGACGAAGTACAGGCCAGTATCGAATTTGAAGATGGCTTGAAGGCCAAGCTTTTTGCTTCGCGCATTTCGGACCACAAGCAAAGAACCTTGCGCTTACAAATGCCCGAACACACCATCGCATTAGATCTCTTAGAGAAAACGGCCTCCCTGCAGCCGAATGCCGGTTCAGAATCACACAACCTCGAAGTTGTGCCCAGCAATGCGCTGCAAACCCAGTGGCTCGATTTCGCGAGCGCATACCATGCAGGCCATGCGCCACGGGTAGGGGTTGAGGCAGGGCTGCGCGCGTTGGCACTCGCTTTGGAAATAGAGGCGCGCGCTCAAGCACAAATTGCACAAAATAGTAAGCACTTCATACAATAAAAATGACTGACTTTCGTTCCGTATCCATGGTTTATCGTTACCTTCTTTTTCTGGGGCTAATTTTAGGCGCTTGTGTCAAGAACAATCCGGATCCTGCTTGGCTAGAAGTCACGGAATGGACACTCGAAGCGAACCCCGCCCTCAACGGGGAAGAAGGTCAGCTGACCCAAAACATTACCGATGCCTGGGTTTATGTAGACGAACAACTCATTGGCGTTTTTGAAGTTCCTTTCAAGATTCCAATTCTCAAAGAGGGTGCTGCGAGCATCCGTATATATCCTACCATACGTGTCAACGGTATTGTTGCGACCAAAATGCGCAACGAACACATGGTTCCTTTTGAAGTAAGCGGCATTTTTGTCAAAAACCAAACCCTAACTATTGCTCCCAAAACCCATTACAAAGACAACGTCAATTTTTGGACTGAAGATTTTGAAGACATCAACATCAAAATCACCGATGACCCGAATACCTCTTCAGCTCATCTTACTCTGGCCAATGATACACTCAAATGGTTCAACGGTAATTATTACGGAAAAGTACTATTAAGTGCCCAAGACTCCATGTGGATTGCTTATACCAATCAAGATCAGCAGTTGAGCATCCCTAAGAACAAGCAAGCGATGTTAGAAATCGATTACTGCAACACCGTTCCATTTACCAATTACCTCTTGTTTGTGAATAACAATGGCACCAATGAAAACGTAATGGTGACCATGAACAAAAGCCCACTGAACGCTTTGCGTTGGAAGAAAATTTATATCCTGCTGAGCGAAGTCATTACAGCGGGCCCAAATAACACGAATTACGTTCAAGCATTTAAGGCTTTTTACGACAACACCATTTCCAATAATCTGATTTTAATCGATAACATCAAGGTGGTATATTTCTAATGAAAGACCGTTTTTGGATAGCGTTTTTGATTTGTATTGACTTGCTCAGTGCTAGTTGTTCTTGGGGCTTATTTTTTTATATGCGTCAGGTGCAAATCGAAGGTCAGCCTTTTCATCCCGATGGCAACTTTTGGATGGGTATTTTATTGTTGCCGCTATTTTGGTTGTTGTTTTACACCCTGCAAGGCACCTACCACGACATCCGTCGCTTGTTTCGCTTGAAAGTCCTGAATTTGAGTTTGGCCGCCTCCTTTTTCGGGACCATCGTATTGTTTTTCACCCTCTTGCTAGACGACCAAGTTCGCAGTTATCAAAATTACTACCAACTCACCATTTGGTTATTTATCATCCACCTGAGTTTTACGTCTTTTGGAAGAGTGCTCTTTACAACCATCCTCATCAAGTATATCAAGGCAGCTGGGCACGGCTTCAAAACACTCATCATTGGTGGCAATGAACGCGCTATTGAAATTTATCAAGAGTTGCTGGCTGCACCAAATATGATCAATCATTTTGTAGGTTTTCTTCAGGTCAATGGCCGAGACAACCTGTTGGCCCCACAGCTTGCACACCTTGGTAAGCTCCCCGACTTAGAAGCTGTTTTGGAAGCACAACAAGTAGAGGAGGTCATTATTGCGATTGAAAGTTCTGACCACGACCGCTTGCAGTCGATTATTGCCCGCATAGACAACGGTAAAATCCGCATCAGGGTCTTGCCCGATATGTACAGTATTTTGGCAGGATCCGTAGACATGACCAACATTTATGGGGCCTTGCTCATCGAGATCAACCCAGACGTCATGCCTTATTGGCAAAGAGCTGTGAAGCGCCTCATGGATGTCGTTATTTCTTTTGTTGCGCTGTTGTTCCTCATTCCCTTTTTTATTTTTTCTTCGGTGGCGGTAAAGTTGTCTTCGCCAGGGCCTATCTTTTTCTTACAAGATAGAGTGGGTCGCGACGGCAAGCGCTTTAAAATCATCAAATTCCGCACGATGTATACCGATGCAGAAAAAGCAGGGCCACAACTCTCCAAAGAAGGAGACCCGCGCATCACGCCAATTGGTCGTTTCATGCGCAAAACACGTCTAGACGAATTCCCACAGTTTTTCAATGTGCTTTTGGGTCAAATGTCTTTGGTTGGGCCACGTCCGGAGCGTCAATTTTATATTGATCAAATCGTAGCTATTGAGCCACAATATATGCACCTCACGCGCGTAAGACCAGGCATTACCTCATGGGGGCAGGTCAAATACGGCTATGCCGAAAATGTAGATCAAATGCTGCAGCGCATGAAATTTGATCTTATTTACATGAAAAACCGCACTTTGGCGCTCGACATCAAAATCATGTTCTACACGGTCATTATTGTATTTAAGGCGCAGGGCAAATAAGTTTTGTTGCGTTCAAATAAAATGACTATCTTTGCACCCTTAATTCACTTATTTATCAACCTGGGTTTCGTACCCAAAACTGTAAAGAACAATGGCAACACGCATTCGTCTTCAAAGACACGGTAAAAAAGGCAAACCATTTTTTCACTTGGTAGCTGCTGACAGCCGTGCAAAACGCGATGGTAAATTCATCGAAAAACTCGGAACTTACAACCCAACTGCTAACCCTGCAGTCATCGACATCAATTTTGATGCGACACTTGCTTGGGTTCAGACTGGTGCTGAAATGTCCGAAACCGCTCGTGCTATTCTATCTTACAAAGGAGTTTTGTACAAAAATCACTTGCTTAACGGCGTGAAAAAAGGTGCATTGACTGCTGAGCAAGTAGAGGAGCGTTTCAATCAATGGTTGGCTGACAAATCAGCTAAAATTGAAGGTAAAATCACTGGTCTAGTGAAAAACGCCGAAAAAGAAAAAGCTGACCGCATGGCAGCTGAAGTTGCAGCTAATGCAGCCAAAGCAGCAGCAGTCGTTGCTAAAAACACCCCAGAAGTAGAAGAAGTAGCTGAAGAAGCTCCTGCAACTGAAGAAGTAGCAGCTGAGGAAGCTCCTGCAACTGAAGAAGTAGTTGCTGAAGAAGCTCCTGCAACTGAAGAAGTAGCAGCTGAAGAAGCTCCTGCAACCGAAGAAGTAGTTGCTGAAG
>RDZL01000259.1 GCA_004295165.1 Flavobacteriia bacterium | reverse complement strand
ATCGTGGAGCCCACCAGGCATCTGTTTCATGAAACAGATGCCTGGTGGGCTCCACGATGCCATTTATTTGGAGGGAGGCCCCGAAACCAGTTTGCTCATCGATGTCAATGGCCATTGCATTGAAAAAGTGGGTTCTTGGGTTTCAACTACCTGGGAGCGAGACGACAACAATCGTTTTTGGCGGCTACCCAATATTGTCGGGATCCGCAGAAACTGATAACAATCATGTTTTAGCACATCCTTCACTCATACTTATCTTTCTTTATGTAGCGCATCTTTGTAGTGTTCAACGGAACAACACTACTGGGTCTTGCAAATTCAACGACCGTAAATTTACAATTGAGAGAGGATTCAATCAGAGCATGGGTTTAGTATCAATTTTTTCCTCTTTAAAACAGTAGGATCAAGCCACCTTTCGAGGTGGCTTTTTTGTTGCTGCAAATTGGCCTTATGATATCCATAAAAAGATGTTATATCAATCCTTCTATTTATAAATAGCATTGCTATTATTTTTGCTGCAAATTACTTTTATGGATTTAGTTGATCGTTTTCAGATTCCCGTCCTCGAAGCCATCGCACTGCGCAATCCGCAAGCCACGCAATTAGGACAGCGCATCATCGAAGGCAGTATTTTTTTGATAGACGAACTCGGTTTTGAGCAGTTTACATTTAAAAAGCTCGCCCATTCCGTAGGCACTACCGAAGCCTCTGTTTACCGCTATTTTGCGAGCAAGCAAAAGTTGCTTTTGTATTTGATCAATTGGTACTGGGGGCGCTTGGAGTGCCGCTTGTTGTTGCAGACGCAAGGTGGCTCGGTAAAAGAACGTTTAGAGAAAGCGCTGGAGTTGGTGCTCATTTTGAAGGCCACTTCGCTTTCTTTTGCCAGCGAGAAACGGCTGCAGCATATTGTCATCCATGAAGCGCCGAAAGTATTTTTAACCAAGGCCGTAGACAGCGACCACCAAACAGGATACCATTCCATTTACACTGATATCGTGCGCTATATTTCCGACTTAGTGCGCGCGTATCAGCCGGCATGTAAGTACCCTGAAATGTTGGTGAGTACGCTCCTAGAAGGTAGTTTGCAACAGCGCTTTTTTAGTCAGCACCTGCCAGAAGTCACCAATGTCTCCGAACAAGAAGATGCGGTGGCTGTTTTCTAT
>RDZL01000038.1 GCA_004295165.1 Flavobacteriia bacterium | reverse complement strand
ATCGAACGCGAAATCGAAATTGGTAAAGAATTGGCTATCCAAGAAGGTAAACCAGCTGACATGGCTGAGAAAATCGCTTTGGGTCGCTTGAACAAATTCTTCCAAGAAAACACATTGCTTAGCCAAGCATTTGTCCGCGACAACAAACTCACAGTAGAACAATTCTTGAACAGCACTGCTAAAGGCTTAACTGTTTCAGAATTCAAACGCTTCTCATTGAGCTAAGAAATATCTCAAACTTTAAAAAAGCTATCGAAATCGGTAGCTTTTTTTTTACCCCAATCTGATATAAACACGATTCATAGTATATTTGTCTTGCATATGAAATACAAACGCATTCTTCTCAAACTTTCAGGTGAGTCTCTTATGGGAGACAAACAATTCGGTATTGACAACGCACGAATCAGTGCCTACGCAACGCAAATCAAAGAACTGAACAAAGCAGGTGTAGAAATCGCAATTGTCATTGGCGGCGGAAATATTTTTAGAGGTGTTCAGGCAGAACAAGGCGGCATGGACCGCACCCATGGCGATTACATGGGCATGCTCGCTACCATGATCAATTCCATGGCACTTCAATCTGCCTTAGAAACCGTTGGCGTCACAACACGTTTGCAATCTGCCATCGAAATGAAAGAAATTGCAGAGCCATTTGTGCGCAGACGCGCTATGCGCCACCTTGAAAAAGGCAGAGTTGTCATTTTTGGAGCCGGAACAGGGAATCCTTTCTTTACAACTGATTCAGCAGCCTCTTTGCGCGCCATAGAAATCAATGCGGAGGTGATCCTCAAAGGCACCCGCGTAGATGGCATTTATACTGCAGATCCACTCAAGGATAGCAGCGCCACCAAATTTGACCAAATCTCTTTTGACGAAGTATATGCTAGAGGGCTCAATGTGATGGACATGACCGCATTTACCCTTTGCAAAGAAAACAATTTACCCATCATCGTATTTGACATGGACACTCCCGGCAATTTACAAAAGTTAATGGAGGGAGCGCCAGTCGGAACTTTAGTTAGCGCATCATGACAGAAGAACTTACAATGATCTACGACGAATTCAAGGAAGCCAATCAAAAATCCTTGATTCACCTCGACAACGAACTGATAAAAATCCGTGCAGGAAAAGCAAGTCCTGCTATGCTCAATAGCGTAATGATCGAATATTACGGCTCCATGACGCCCTTGCATCAGGTAGCTAATGTCAATACCACCGATGCGCGCACCATTATCGTGCAGCCCTGGGAAAAACCCTTGCTCAACGATATCGCTAAAGGCATCATCAATGCCAATCTCGGACTCAACCCACAAAACAACGGAGAGCAACTCATCATTACTGTTCCACCACTCACCGAAGAACGACGCCGCGACCTCGTGAAACGCGCCAAAACCGAGGCAGAAAATGCCAAAATTGGTGTCCGCAACAACCGTAAAGATGCGCTAGACATGATCAAAGACCTTAAAAACGAAGGTTTGTCCGAAGATTTAGTGAAAGTCGGCGAAGAAGAGGTTCAAAAAATCACCAACAGCTTTATCAAAAAAGTAGACGAGTTAGTAGAGCTCAAGGAAAAAGACATCATGACGGTCTAAAGCAAGGCCATTACCTCTTGTTTGGTTGGCTTGGCTAACAACGTCAGTTTTTGTTGGCGTAAAACCAACATTGGAATGCCTTTTTGCAAGCATAAATCGATGTCATGGCTCGAAAAAATAGCTGTGCGCTCCGTTTTGTGCTGCACCCATTGTTGGAGTTGATCTAGCAATAATTCCCGATTGAAATAATCTAAAAAAGAGGCAGGTTCGTCAAGAACCATCAAAGGTGTGTCCTGAACAATTGCACGCGCCAAGCTTGCTAGTTGACGTTCGCCATCACTTAATTTGCGCGTATCTTTTTGGGCTAAGTCGCTTAAATTGAGCGCTTGTAGCACCTTGTCTACAAATTGTATATCTGCTGCTTGCAAGCGGCCAAAGGCACCCAAGTGTGGCACGCGCCCAAGCGAAACGTAAGCACGAAGCGTCAAGGCCTCCACCCCTGTAAACATACTCGCTACGAAAGACACTTGCTTTGCACGCAGCGCGGCATTTATTTGCAGCTCTTCGAGCGAAAAGGCACCCACAGAAATGCTGCCCTCACGCAAAGGCAATTGCCCAATCAGCGTTTGCAGGAGCGTGGATTTTCCTGATCCGTTTCGGCCAATGAGCGCATAAATTTGACCTGCAGGGAGCGCTAATTGCGCGATGTCAATGAGCGTAGTTTGATACCCGACTTGTGCCTGTTGAATAGTGATCATCTTTGACGTAACATGAGGTAAGCAACATAAGGCGCGCCAATAACGGCTGTTAAGACATTTACAGGAATGCTCATCCAAGGGTCTAGTAACAAAATGAGCACATCAATTGCGACCAGAAAAAAACTTCCGGCTACAACCGAAAACAAAATGAGCAAGAGGTGATCTTGTGTTTTGAGCAACGCGCGCGCTAAATTTGGGATGGCCAAACCCACAAAGGCGATAGGACCACAATAGGCGGTAATGCTTCCGGCGAGTAGCGCGGTCACAAATAATATAACGATTTTGAGTTGCCTGACTTTGATGCCAAGTTGAAGTGCGTGTGCATCACCGAGCACCATGGCATTCAGGCCTTTCACTAAAAATAAGGTTGTTGCAATGCCAAAAATAATGATGGTGCCTAACCATGGTGCTTGAGCCGCGCTCATTTGTTGGAGCGAACCCATGTTCCAGATCAATAACTGTTTGACTTGCTCTGGAGCCGCAAACGACTGCAATACAGATTCTATAGCCCCCGTAAAGCTTGCAAACATAAGCCCAATCACTAGAAGCGATTGAATGTTTTGCACTCGTTTAGAGACTAAAAACATAAAACTGGCTGCCAAAAAAGCTCCGGTCATGGCGGCACTTACGTAACTGAGTTCGTTTAAAAACGAAGGTGCGGCACCCAAAATAAGTAGGGATATCAAAAGACTTGCGCCCGAATTGATCCCGAGTACATAAGGACCCGCCATCGGATTCTGAAATAGATTTTGCATCAAAAGGCCACTCAAAGAAAGACCTGCACCCGCGAGCAGCGCACTCAACAAGCGCGGTACTTGAAATTCCCAAAAAATCAGGGTGCTGTTCGCTCCCTGCTCTTGTTGGAGCACAAAAAGGTGTGTCCAAATCAAAAGAAGGAGTAAAACTCCGGTACTTATAAGTAGTTGAATACTGCGCTGCTTCATTTCAATAAAGCATAAAAATGCAACTTTTTTGCCTGACCCGATGCGATTCGACTCAAATCGGAGAGCAGCCAATCGGGGTGGACGGCAGCTTGTTCCCAATATTTATTGGTATTGGACGTATAGCAGTATATCGGTTTTTTGAAAAATGGAAAAAATTGTGCTTTCGGATACTGCTTTAAAATTGCTTTTCTGCTCGGCAAACCTGGGTTGAGCCATATACCAACAACTGGACCTTTTCTGAGGATTTCCGCTAAACTCTTGAAAACACTACCCGTACCTTCCTCTTTGCTAAATAAATAGGCCAAACCAGCGTCTTTGTAAAGGTGGGCCTCAAAACTTTGCCCAGCTGGTGCAATCCATTGGTCGCCATAGAGGTTTCCACTGAGCAGCACCGGAAGTTGGTTGGAATGGTTATTTTGTTGTACATCCTTTTGGATACGGATGTAATTGGCTTGTATCTCTTCAAACAATTGTTGGGCTTGGTCAAACTGACCACATAAAGCGCCAAATAAGAGTAGCCATTCTGCTCTGGCCAATGGCGTTTTTTCGCGCCATTCAAAATTGGCAATTTTGAGCATATGAGCAGGAAGTCTTTTGAGTTGTTGACTCTCATTGCCAAAACCACTATAAACCACTACTTGGGCTTTTCTTTGGAGCAATTTTTCTGCTGAAAAACCCAATTCTGTTTGTAAATCTGCTATGCGTTTGAGTTGAAGCAGTTGTTTAACCCGAGGGTCTAGAAGGTATTTAGCATTAGATATGGCACAGATTTTTTCTTGCTGACCGAGCGCTGAAAGCATGCCCACGTGGGTGGCACTCAGTACCGCTATGCGCGCATAGGGCTTCTGGATTTCAAATACGTGCAGCTTGCGTTGCTGATCTGGATCGAGGATTTCGACCTTGTATCCCTGTGGGTATTTATAAATGCGCAAGTACTCGCTGTGCTGACATAAATTTTCTTTTTGAGAATGCTCGGCAGTTTTTTGGTCCGAACAGCCGAAAAGTACAAAGAAAAAGACGAGACCAAAAAAACTAATAAGACTCCGAAACATTTGGAAAGTCGCCGGATTGTACATCTGCTTTGTAATCTTGAAAAGCTTGCAACATGTGGGCATGCAAGTTATTGTATTTGCGCAAGAAACGCGGATTGAAC
>RDZL01000258.1 GCA_004295165.1 Flavobacteriia bacterium | reverse complement strand
ATGAACAAGACGTTTTTGATCGAGGGTTGGAGCTTGGGGAGCTCGTGGGATAAGGCGTAGAGCGTTTTGCCCGTGTAGGTGGGTTCGATGGGGAATTGGTTGGTTTGATTGAAAAAATTGATGAAATCGATTAGTTCTTTTGATGTTTTGGCGTAGCCGCCGTGGTGATATTGATCGAGAAAATGGACTTGCTGCAGTGGAAATTGAAGGGCTGTGGTGAGTGGATTGTTCTTGGATTCAGAGCTTAACTTTTGCATTTCTGCTCGTGAGTCAAAACCTTTGAGGACCGGAACTACGAATAATTGGGTGGTTTTCGGAAGGGAGGCAAGGATGCCTAAACTGGTGGTGGTGGTGCCTTGTGCGATGAAAACGGCGTCGAAATGCCGATTGTTGTTTTGGATGAGCGCTTCTTGATAAATCTGTTGACAGCCCCAAATGCCTTCGGGATTGGCGCCGCCTTCTGGGATCAACCAAGTTTTGGATTGGGGGTCAAAACCTGAAGTCAATTTGTGGTCTTGATACGCAGTTCTTGAAATAAAATCAAGTTGCATGCCGAGTTCTTGACATTTGTACAATAAGGCATTGCTCGTTGGGTTGAGCTCTTCTCCCCTGACCTTCCCTACAATAGGTATATCAAGGGCCTTGGCTACGGCTGCACTCGCGAGCAGATGATTGGAATACGCGCCTCCGAAGGTGACAATTTGTGCGGCACCTGCATCTTTAGCTGCCATTAAATTGCCTTCAAGTTTGCGAAGTTTGTTGCCCGAAATAAAAGGATCAATTAAATCGTCGCGTTTGACGAACAAATCAAGCGCAGTATTGTTAGCGTTGTGTAGGGAAAAGCGCTGCAACTCCGAGTGCTTTTTTAACTTTGCAAACCACAGCGACATATCAGTACTCATGAGCGAAGATTTTTCTGGATTTTCTAAAAAAAGTCACTTAAACGACGAAGATTACTATTTATCGGAAGAGGGATACATTGTATTTACAGAGCAGTATCATCTCAAAAGAGGGTATTGCTGTAAAAGCGGCTGTAAACACTGCCCTTATACTAAACCTCACACAAAAGGAAATACGACTATGATATCCACCTTGTATGTCCTATTCAAAGTATTGTAGTTCTTTTGAACTGTTTTATTCACCTCCTTTTTCTTTTTTTCATGTCT
>RDZL01000257.1 GCA_004295165.1 Flavobacteriia bacterium | reverse complement strand
TTTGCGGGGTTGTCCTTAATACGTCTGCGCAGTTTTCTGCTCAGCGAAAAGCCTTCGTTCTCATAAACCCTTCGGATTTTGCTATCGCCCAGTTCGGGATGTTTCTTTTGTACCAGCTTGATCACTTTTGTCCTTCCTTTACGGCTACTGCCAATGACTTGCTCAATCGCTTCTTTAACTACGGCATCTTTGGCGGGCATCCGCTTCTGATAATATTTCTTCGTCCGCGAACACCCCACCAACTTACACGCCTGAGCATGGCTTATCTGGAAATTTGCTTCCAGATACTCCAAGCCGTGTTCTTTCTGATCAGGCGTTAGAACTTTTTTGTTAGAAGATCCTTGATGGCATCTATCTCCAAACTTTGGTTGGCCACGATCTTCTTCAGCCTTGAATTTTCATATTCCAACTCTTTAAGCCGTTTGAGCTCATCCACTTTCATGCCTGCATATTTGCTACGCCAGTTGTAAAATGTGGGTTCGCTGATGCCGTGCTTGCGGCATATCTCTGGTACTTTCTGTCCTTGCTGGGTCTGTTCATTGAGAATCCCAATAATCTGGGCTTCGGTAAAGCGCATCTTTTTCATTTGCTGTTTTTGTTAGGTTAAAGTTAAAAACTCTACTTTTAACCTGTTCAAAAAAATCAGCCTAGTACCTCACCAAATTTGTCAAAAAGGAATTTTACAATTTCTAAAATTCTGTCGTCCTTTTGTAAATCTTTATAGCTCATGTCTAAGTAGTCCGGAAACTATTCTGACTAACGTTTCACAAGTTGTTGATATTCAATTGCAATCCGAGGTCGTCAGGTGTGATATCAAACTTATGAATTAGCTTTTTCATTTCCATTACTTTCCTCTTTCTTTTTTGATCCAGAAACTCGTATTGTGAGTCTGTCTTGTAGGGAACCTTCTTGGTGACCATGTTCCAGATGATAACTGCCAACTTTCTGGCTGTAGCTGAAATAGCGGATGTTCTGCCTTTTCGAAATGCAATACGCTTAAAGAAATTCGACAAGGCAGTGTCTTTTAAATTACCAACTGCATTGGCGGCTTGCCGCAATGCGATCTTCAAGCGATTACTCCCTTTTGGTATATTGTTGCTCAAGATTTTCCCGCCACTGATTTTATTGTTGGGTGCTAATCTCAACCAGCTGGTGAATTGTTTTGCCGATTGAAAT
>RDZL01000256.1 GCA_004295165.1 Flavobacteriia bacterium | reverse complement strand
CATTCCAGTCTTCAATCCTTTCTCCCATGCATAGAAGTGCATAGAAGTAAGTTTTCCGAAGTTTGGATTTTCCATAAAGACGTTCAATGACTGGCTTTGACAGATGTATGCACCTCTGTCGGCAGACATTTCAATGATCGCCTTTTGAGATAATTCCCAAGCTGTTTTGTAGAGTGCTTTCAAATTATCTGGAACTTCTGCAATGTTTTGCACCGAACCGTTGGCTGCTATCAACTTGTTTTTCAAATCCTCATTCCACATTCCTAAACTCACAAGATCTTTGAGCAAATGCTTATTCACGATGATGTATTCACCCGACAGTACGCGTCTTGTATAGATGTTACTAGTATAGGGCTCAAAACACTCGTTATTTCCAAGAATCTGCGCTGTAGATGCAGTTGGCATTGGAGCCAACAACAATGAATTGCGCATACCGTGGATTTTAATTTCTTCTTTCAACACATCCCACTCCCAACGATTTGTTGGCTTCACATTCCACATGTCAAACTGAAGTGTTCCATGTGATGCTGGTGACCCGGGGAAGGTTTCATACGCACCGTCCTTGATCGCGAGATCTTTAGACGCTGTGCATGCTGCATAATAAATCGTTTCAAAAATTTCTTTGTTCAACTGCTTCGCCTCTGCGCTGTCAAATGGATAGCGCATCAAGATGAATGCGTCTGCCAAACCTTGTACACCAATACCTATCGGGCGGTGACGCATGTTTGACTTGCGTGTCTCAGGCACTGGATAATAGTTGCCATCGATGATCACGTTGAGATTCACTGTCAATTGATAAGCCACCTCGAAAAGTCTATTGTGATCAAACTGACCATCTTTGACAAACTTTGGTAGTGCTATAGAACCTAAGTTACATACTGCAATCTCATCTGGAGCTGTGTACTCCATAATCTCTGTACATAAGTTAGAGCTCTTGATGGTACCCAAATTCTTTTGATTGCTCTTGCTGTTAGCAGCGTCTTTGTAGAGCATGTAAGGAGTACCTGTCTCAATTTGTGATTCCAAAATCTTGAACCACAAATCTTGAGCTTTCACTGTCTGGCGACCTTTGCCCTCGTGCTCATACTTAGTGTAAAGTTTTTCAAACTCTTCTCCATAGCAATCTGCAAGACCTGGACACTCATTCGGACACATAAGCGTCCACATGCCATCGTC
>RDZL01000037.1 GCA_004295165.1 Flavobacteriia bacterium | reverse complement strand
AGGCATACCTCAAGCGTTTGAGCGACGAAAAAGTATGGGATACGCCTATCGTTACTGAAATTGTAGCCATCAACAACTATTACGAGGCAGAAGACTACCACCACAATTACTTTGAGAACAATCCGGGCAATCCGTATTGTCAGAGTGTGGTGCGTCCGAAAGTTGAGAAATTCAGAAAGGTATTTGCAAAAAGTCTAAACTAGACTTGATGACTTGTTTAGTCCTGTTCAGGGGCTAAGCGCAATACGATACCGTCGATTTCATCGCTTAAATGAATTTGGCAACCCAAGCGGCTATTTCCTTTTACAAAAAAGGCTTGATCTAGCATATCGAGTTCAGCGTCGCTCTGTTCTGGCAAGTCAGTTTCAGATTCTAAGTAACACTGGCATGTGGCACACATCGCCATGCCGCCACATTCACCTTTTACAGGTAAATCATAGGCCTTGCACAATTCCATGACATTCATGTTCATGTCTGTAGGGCCCTCAAGTTCGTGGGTAAGTCCTTCTCTGTCAATAATGGTTACTTTGATATCTGCCATGATGGTTTAGTTGTATACGCGCAATAAATTGTTTCCGTTGAATTGTGTGGCGTACTGTCGCAAGCCATAAATACTGTTGCTCACAGGTGAGCCGTCATAAAGTGAAAAAACAGCGTTGTTGCAAGAATCCTTGAGTTGTAAGAAGTTTTGTTCGTCTGGATACAGCGCAAAAGGACAAGTTCCGTTTGGGTCTGCGGGTGAATGGCGGTCAAAAGCCACGAATTCATCGATCCCTTTTCGGTACACGATGATGCCCCGAGAGCCACCGTTGAGGTAGGTCCAGCCACCAACACCTTGAAGGTCGCTGTAACTTGGCAATTGGATGTCTATGGTTACATCGACCGGAACAAAAGGAACCGGATGCTGGTTTTGATTATTGCACTTTGCAGACAATAATAAGAAACCTAAACAAAAAATAAGGAGTTGTTTCACCTTTCAAATTTAATGATTTTCACGTGCTTTATAGTGCAGCCGATTTTTCTTCCCATTTTTTATAGAGCAGTTCTACTTGTGCTTTGGCTTGTTCATAGCGGTTCAGCACGGCATTGTATGCTTGCTTGTCTTCGTAGTCAATGGTGCCCAATTCATTTTCGATTTCACTGACAACTTTTTCTTGTTGGTCAATTTGTTGCTCAATTTGTTGGATTTCGCGTTGTGCCTTTTGTTGGGCTTTATCGATGCGCGGTTTACTTGCTTCGGTGGTCGTCACCTCTTTTTTGCGCTCTTTTGGTGCTTCAGGCGCGCTTTCGCTTGGTGCTTTTTGTGTTTTGTAGGTGAGGTATTCATGTAAACTAAAGTGGTGGATCTTGACGCCTTGATTTTCGATGTCCCAAATACGGTTGCTCAGGCCATCGACAAATTCGCGGTCGTGCGATACAATAATAAAGGTGCCTTCATAATGCACGAGTGCTTCTTTGAGTACTTCCTTGCTTTGGAGGTCGAGGTGGTTGGTAGGCTCATCCAAAATCAAGAAGTTGGATGGGCTCAGTAACAAGCAACACAAAGCCAATCTTGTGCGTTCCCCTCCCGAAAGTACACCAACTTTTTTGTCGATGTCTTCTCCCGAAAACAAAAAGGCACCGAGAATGCTCCTGAGGTCTTTGCGTAAATCGCCTTTAGCGACAAGATCTACTGTATCGAAAATACTGAGTTTTGGATCGAGTTTTTCTGCCTGGTCTTGGGCAAAGTAAGAAATTTGAACGTTGTGCCCTAGCGTGACTTCGCCTTCGTGGGTGATGTTGCTCATGATCGCTTTGAGCAAGGTAGATTTTCCAACACCATTAGGTCCTAACAAGGCAATTTTTTCACCCCTACCAATTGTGATAGAAACTTCCTTAAACAAGCAGCGCGCATCATAACTTTTGCCGAGCTGATTGAGCTCCAACACCCATTTGCCGGGTTGGACTGCCAAAGGAAAGCGCAACTTCAATTTGGCTACTTGGTCTTTTTCTACGGAAATTCGCTCTGTTTTGTCTAGTTTCTTGATCAAGGATTGCGCAAAGGCAGCTTTGTTTTTCTTGGCCCTAAATTTTTCGATGAGTTCTTCGGCGTGCTTGATATCTTTATCTTGCTGTTTTTTGGCTTGTTCGAGTCTTTCCATTTCCTCTGCACGCAATTCTTTGTATTTAGAATAGGCGTATGGGAAGTCAAAAATTTGCTGACGAGAAATCTCTAGCGTGCGCGTACTGACATTATCTAAAAATAAGCGGTCGTGAGAAATCAGGATGACAGCGCCTTCAAAACGCTGTAAATATTGTTCAAGCCAACTAATCGAAATGATATCGAGGTGATTGGTAGGCTCGTCTAAAAGGAGGATGTCAGGTGAGTTCACCAAAATACGTGCTAATTCAGCGCGCATTTTCCAGCCGCCCGAACATTGGGCAATCATTTTTTGCTGATCGGGAACGCTGAAGCCGAGGCCTTCTAGGGTGGCTTTGATTTTTTCTTCCCATTGATAGCCCTCTAAAACTTGAAAGCGGTGATTGAGGTCACTGAGTTCGTCGAGCATGGCTAAATAGCTTTCTGCTTCGTAATCCGTTCTGATAGTCAGTTCATTATTGATGTGGTCTAGGCGCTCGCGAATGTCATTGAGCTGTTCGTTAGAGTAGAACAGAAAGTCATATACACTTTTGTCCGAATCGATATGGATATCTTGGGTCAAGAAGCCCAACTTTAGATGCTTAGACTGATGTACCTGACCGTCTGATGGCTGTACACTTCCCGATAAAATACGCAGTAAAGTGGACTTTCCAGCACCGTTCTTTCCGACGAGGCCTACTTTATCTCCTTTGTTGATTTGGAGGTTGACGTTAGAGAATAGATATCCCTGTGGTAAAAAGTAGCCGAGCCGTTCAAATTGTATCATGCCGCAAAGTTAATTCTTTCATGACAATATCAATTGAGGCATGATTTTTGTTTGCAAAAAGCAACAATATTCGGATTATTTGGTTATATTGTCAAACTCTTACTTAATTTAAATACAATTTCAACATGGGAAGACCTCCAACTAAACCAGCCAGACTACGCAACGGATTTTATATAGAAGTTAAATCACAAGGGTCTTCAGCCATCTTAATTCGCCGCGATACACGCGAGCAAATGCTCGTTGCGGCAGAAGATTACGCCCGCACCAAAAATGTCACTATCAAAGGAGAAATGCGCAATGACAAATGGATCGCTGAATAGCTACCGCTTCTCTTTTTGGATTCCTCTTTTCGCAGGCTTATTAATCCTAGTCCCTATTTTTATATGGTCGGGATTCATAAGTTTGGCCAAAATCGATGGATTTGTTGTGCTGCTCTTACTACTTGTTGCCATGCGCAAGTGGTTTGCATTAGCCAAGACAAACAATAATAGAGTGGAGCGCATACAGCTTTCTGCCAACGATTTATTTCTACTTCAACAAATCATACCGGCCTTTAAAAAATGGTCAGTTGCTGAGCAACGTATCTTGATTGATCAAATCGGGTTGTTCTTAGCAGAAGCGCAATTTAAAGGCGCCTGGACATCCAAAGCACAGTTTACAATAGGTGTGGCTGTTGCTTTGGCAACCTGGGACCTCGGTTATGTAAACAAACAACATTGGGTGTTGTGTGCTTCAGAAAACGACACTTATTACATAGCTCAAGATCCTACGGCTATATTAAATGCACCTGTTTTCGCTTCGTCTGCACAGTCGCTTTCAGCGCTGCTAGACAGCGAATCCGTCTTGGTATTGAAAAAGGTTATCCAAGGCCTTTAAGAAATACACCTATAAATCAATCAGTTAGATTTTTGCTTGAAAAAAAAATAAAATTTCTTTCAAAAAAGCATTGCAGAACGAAAAAGAGTACATATCTTTGCACCCCGCAATTGAGACAACGGTCTAGCAGAAACGGGAAGATTGAAAGTGAAAGATGAGTAGGGACGGGAGTTCTTACTGATTACAATAAGACAAGTTCTTTGAAGTATTGAGAAATAAGGAAACAGCGTTTTTAAGAATAAAAACAAACATACTCGAGCTCTTAAAATTCGAAGTTATTATACAACGGAGAGTTTGATCCTGGCTCAGGATGAACGCTAGCGGCAGGCCTAACACATGCAAGTCGAGGGGTAGCAGGATTAAGCTTGCTTAATTGCTGACGACCGGCGCACGGGTGCGTAACGCGTATGCAACCTACCTTATACTGGGGTATAGCCCGGAGAAATTCGGATTAATCCCCCATAGTACTGTTTTACCGCATGGTAAGACAGTTAAAGCATTGCGGTATAAGATGGGCATGCGTCCTATTAGCTAGATGGTGAGGTAACGGCTCACCATGGCTACGATAGGTAGGGGGCCTGAGAGGGTGGTCCCCCACACTGGTACTGAGACACGGACCAGACTCCTACGGGAGGCAGCAGTGAGGAATATTGGTCAATGGGCGCAAGCCTGAACCAGCCATGCCGCGTGCAGGAAGA
>RDZL01000036.1 GCA_004295165.1 Flavobacteriia bacterium | reverse complement strand
AAATTCTTGAAGAGCGTAAAATTGACGCCGTTTTGCCAACCATGGGTGGTCAAACTGCACTCAATCTTTGTATTCAGTGCGATGAAATGGGCATCTGGGAACAACACGGCGTGCGCATCATTGGCGTAGACATCAATGCCATCGAAATCACCGAAAACCGTGAAGCTTTCCGCGAACTCATGCTCCAAATTGGCGTGCCAATGGCGCCTCAAAAAACAGCTAAGTCTTTTCTGGAAGGCAAAGAAATCGCGCAAGAATTTGGTTTTCCGCTCTGCATTCGCCCGTCCTATACTTTAGGCGGTTCGGGGGCAAGTATCTTACACGAACCAAAAGAATTTGACAACCTCCTAGAGCGCGGCTTGCAACTTTCACCGATCCACGAGGTCATGATAGACAAAGCACTCTTGGGCTGGAAAGAATATGAGCTAGAGCTCCTGCGCGATGCCAATGACAACGTCGTGATCATCTGCTCCATCGAGAACTTTGACCCAATGGGTATCCATACCGGAGACTCCATTACCGTGGCCCCGGCCATGACCCTCTCTGACACCACTTTCCAAAAAATGCGCGACATGGCCATCAACATGATGCGTTCAATCGGCAATTTTGCAGGGGGTTGTAATGTGCAGTTTGCCGTTTCCCCAGACAACAACGAAGACATCATCGCTATTGAAATCAATCCACGGGTGTCGCGTTCATCTGCATTGGCCTCAAAAGCAACTGGTTATCCGATTGCCAAAATTGCCTCCAAATTGGCTATTGGTTATCACCTCAATGAGCTCAGCAACCAAATCACCAAAACAACTTCTGCGCTTTTTGAACCAACCCTAGACTACGTCATCGTCAAAATACCTCGTTGGAATTTCAATAAATTCCCTGGTACCAATCGCCAACTAGGCCTTCAAATGAAGTCTGTAGGGGAGGTCATGGGCATCGGCCGCAGTTTCCAAGAAGCACTGCAAAAAGCGTGTCAGTCACTAGAGATCAACCGCAATGGTTTAGGTGCCGACGGCAAAGAACTCACCAACCAAAACGAAATCCTCAATTCCCTAGAATTTGCGAGCTGGAATCGCTTGTTTCATATCTACGATGCCATCAAATTGGGTATTCCCTTTAAAACCATCGTCGAAAAAACCAAAATCGATATCTGGTTCCTCAAGCAAATCGAAGACCTCATTAAGCTCGAGCGTAGAATTGAAAAATTCCACCTCGAAAATATCCCACAAGAGCTCCTTTTCGAAGCCAAGCAAAAAGGTTATGCAGACCGCCAGGTTGCACACCTCTTGCGCTGCCTAGAATCTGAAGTATATCAAAAAAGAAAAGAGCTCGGCATCAATCGCGTCTACAAGCTTGTAGATACCTGCGCTGCTGAGTTTGAAGCCAAAACACCTTACTATTACTCCACATTTGAATACGAAAACGAAAGTGTGGTCAGCGAGCGTCCTAAGGTGGTGGTTTTAGGTTCTGGTCCAAACCGCATTGGCCAAGGTATCGAATTCGATTACTCTTGTGTGCACGGTGTGTTGGCAGCCAAAGAATGCGGCTATGAAACCATCATGATCAATTGCAACCCCGAAACCGTCTCCACTGACTTTGATACCGCAGATAAACTCTATTTTGAGCCCGTCTTCTGGGAGCACATCTACGACATCATTCAGCACGAAAAGCCAATCGGCGTCATTGTGCAGCTAGGAGGGCAAACTGCGCTCAAATTGGCAGAAAAGCTCGAGCGCTACGGCATTCCAATTCTTGGTACCTCTTATGAAGCCCTAGATTTAGCCGAAGACCGCGGTCGTTTCTCCAAACTACTCGAGAAAAATAACGTGCCCTTCCCGCAATACGGCGTGGTAGAGAGCGCAGAGCAAGCCATCGAATTATCTGAAACACTAGGTTTTCCATTGCTCGTACGCCCTTCTTATGTCTTAGGTGGGCAAAAAATGAAAATTGTCATCAACAAAGAAGAGCTTGAGCACCATGTCGTCGATATCCTCAATGAAATGGGCAATAACCAAATCTTGCTCGATCACTTCTTGGGTGGTGCAATTGAAGCCGAAGCCGATGCCATCTGCGATGGCGAAAACGTCTACATCATTGGCATCATGCAACACATCGAGCCTGCCGGTATTCACTCCGGCGACTCCTACGCGGTCTTGCCTCCTTACAACCTTGGCGATTTTGTCATGACGCAAATCGAAGACATCACCAGAAAAATTGCTGTAGAACTCAAAACCGTAGGCTTACTCAATATCCAATTTGCCATCAAAGACGATAAAGTTTACGTCATTGAAGCCAATCCGCGTGCATCTCGTACTGTGCCGTTTATTGCTAAGGCTTACGACGAGCCTTATGTCAATTACGCCACTAAAGTTATGCTCGGGCACAACAAAGTCACCGACTTCAATTTCCAGCCCCGCAAAGAAGGCTATGCGATCAAAATTCCGGTATTCTCCTACGAGAAATTCCCAGATGTCAAAAAAGAGTTGGGCCCAGAAATGAAATCTACGGGTGAAGCCATTCGTTTCATCAAAGATTTAAAGGATCCATTCTTTACCAAAATTTACTCCGAAAGAAATATGCACCTTTCGCGTTAAGTTTCGCAGCTCAGCTTTGCGATTAGGCCATGGCTTTTCGTATATTTGTTAGATGCAGCGCCTAGACGACATCACCGCACCAATTCAGCAAGAATTGGTAGATTTTGAAATCCATTTTCAAAATGCGATGCATGCCGATGTCGCTTTGCTCGATAAAGTAACAAGTTACATTGTCAAGCGCAAAGGCAAGCAATTGCGTCCTATGTTTGTTTTTCTGAGTGCCAAAATGCTCGGCGAAATCAACCCCACTACCTTCGACGCCACAACCCTTGTAGAGCTTCTCCACACAGCTACGCTGGTTCACGACGACGTCGTAGACGACGCTGCAGAGCGCCGCGGTTTTTTCTCCGTGAACGCGCTCTGGAAAAATAAAATTGCCGTACTGGTCGGCGATTACATGCTTTCGCGCATCTTGTTGCTCTCGATCGAAAAGCGCAACATGGACCTCCTCGAAATTGTCGCTAGAGCTGTTCAAGAAATGTCCGAAGGAGAGTTGCTTCAAATTGAAAAGGCGCGTCACCTCGACATCACAGAGGCAATCTATTACGAAGTCATTCGCAAAAAAACAGCTTCGCTCATCGCTACCTGCTGTGAGGCCGGAGCACTCAGTGTAGGAGCACAGCAAGAGCGCAGCAAGCTCCGTCAGTTTGGAGAACTCATCGGTTTGGCTTTTCAAATCAAAGACGACATCTTTGACTACGGCACTGGTGAACATATCGGCAAGCCAACAGGGATAGACATACGCGAGCAAAAACTCACGCTTCCCCTCATTTACGCGCTGCAAAACGCACCCCTAGCCATTCAAAAAGAATTGCGCTACATTATTAAAAACGAATACGACGTCAGCAACCGCGTACAGCGCGCCATTCAATTGGTTTGGGAGTCTGGTGGTGTGCAATACGCTCAAAAGCGCATGGAGGAGTTGGCAGCTGAGGCCTTAGAAATTTTAGACAGCTACCCCGACAGCCCCGCAAAAGCTTCGTTAATAGGTTTGGTGGCTTACACCATGAACCGCGAAAAATAACACCATGAAACACATCCATTTTATATTCATTCTCACGCTGCTTTTGCTAGGTGTTTCTTGCCAAAACAAAAGTAAAGACCAGCAAACCAAGCAAGTAGTTAAAGAAAAACTTGTCGAAATCAAAGACGGCCACTACAAAGAGTGGTATCCCGGCAAAAAACAACTCAAGTATGAAGGAGAGCTCACCCAAAAAGGTGCGCGCGAGGGCAAATGGAATTATTACAGCGAAAAAGGAAACTTGCTTTCTTTCACGTTTTATGTTGCAGGTAAAAAGAATGGGCATTCGATTGTCAAATATCCGAATGGAAGGATTCATTATTACGGCCAATACAAAGATGACCAAATGATAGGCGAGTGGGTTACCTACGACGAAAAAGGCAACAAAACGGTCAATAATTTCAATCCCTAAGGATCTAAATGAGTAAAATTCCGCCGCATATCGTCGATCAAATTCTACAAACCGCTCGCATCGAAGAAGTGATCGGAGAATTTGTGCAACTCAAGCGCGCGGGTTCTAACCTCAAGGGCTTGAGCCCCTTCACAGACGAAAAAACACCCTCGTTTGTGGTGTCGCCAGTCAAACAAATTTTCAAGTGTTTCTCCACCGGAAAGGGCGGTAACGCTGCCAGTTTCTTGATGGAAAAAGAGCATTTTAGTTACCCAGAAGCGCTGCGTTGGTTGGCCAAGCGCTACAACATCGAAGTTCCAGAAGAGCGAGAAGCCACTGCCGAAGAGCTTGCTGCCCTCAACGAGCGCGAGAGTTTTTTGATCATCAATGAGGTTGCCAAAAACACCTGCTCCGACATGCTACTCAATGCTCAAGAAGGTAAGGCAATTGGGCTTTCTTATTTTGAGGAGCGCGGATTCAGTCGGTCC
>RDZL01000246.1 GCA_004295165.1 Flavobacteriia bacterium | reverse complement strand
GCCGAGACCAAAACAGGATTCATCCGCGTATTGGGTGCTCCTGCAAGTATCCCTTATTGGGAAGGGTTCGAGGCTTATTCATCTTTGAATAACCTTCCGAATTGGGAATTGTACAACGCGCCACTTAACAACGCATTTGTCATCGAGTCTAATTTCGGTCATTCTGGTACAAAATGTGTGCGCCTGAATAACTTTGGCGAGGCGGCTTCAAACATCGATGAGCTCACCTCAACCAACATCGATTTGTCTGGTATCGACACCACTACCGGTTCAGTTACCCTTTCTTTCCGCTATGCATATCGCAAAAGAACGACCAGTGACTACGAATACCTCAAAGTATTCATTACTGGCAACTGCGGTGAAAACTGGGCACAAAGAAAAACCCTCGGCGGAAACCAACTATCAAATCAGGTTTCTTCAACGGCATGGGCACCATCAAGCCAAGCCGACTGGGTCACCGTTCATATGACCAACGTCACCAACAACTACTTTACTGATAATTTCCGCATGCGCTTCAAGTTTGAAGGCGAGGGTGGTAACAACTTCTTCCTTGACGACATCAATTTGTACAGTGGTGGCCCATCCAACGATTTAGTATTGGCGGCAGTAGGGCAGAATCAATTCGCGGATTTAAATCTTTATCCGAACCCAACTGATGGCGACATCCATGTGCAGTTTACAGCTCAGGTTGGCGGTTCGGCGCAAATGCGCATTACTGATATCAGCGGTAAGAGTGTTGCAAACTATCCTTTGCAAGTCCAAACCGGCGCTAACTTAATCATCACCGATACCAAACAATTGGCAAGCGGAAGCTACCTCATGGTACTTGAACTCAATGGAGAATCTAGCATCCGACCATTTGTTGTGAAATAAATTTAGGTGAAACGAGGTCAATTCAAGTCTTCCTCGTTCTTACTGAAAAAATCAAATAGGAGTTTTGCTTTGGCAGCTCCTATTTTTTTTGTGATGAGTTCTGGCGGCGCCTCCTTTATTTTGGTCAAGGATTTGAACTCATGGTATAGTGCTTCTATGGTTTTGGGCCCCAAACCTTTCACTTGATCAAGGGCTGAGCCGACTGCATTTTTACTGCGGCGGTTGCGGTGATGGCTCAGTCCAAAACGGTGCGCTTCGTCGCGGAGTTGCTGAACTAACTTTAAAGCGAGCGAGCGACGGTCTAGAATCAGTGAC
>RDZL01000035.1 GCA_004295165.1 Flavobacteriia bacterium | reverse complement strand
ACCCATCTATTCTATCTATGGTTTTGTGCGCTTTGCAGATGAAATTGTAGACACCTTTCATGGCTACGACAAAGAAAAACTACTCCTCGACTTCAAGAACCAAACTTATGAAGCCATTGCAGCAGGTATTTCACTCAACCCGATCCTCAACAGCTTTCAATGGGCAGTTAATAAGTACCAAATTCCAATGGAGCTCATCGATACCTTTCTCGATTCCATGGAAATGGACCTTCAAAAACAAACCTACGACCAAGGTAAGTATGAAACCTACATTTTAGGTTCGGCCGAAGTGGTTGGCCTGATGTGTTTGAAGGTTTTTGTAGAAGGCGACCAACAAACATACGAGGAACTCAAACCATATGCGATGAAACTTGGGGCTGCGTTTCAAAAAATCAATTTCTTGCGCGACCTCAAAGCAGATTACCAAGAATTGGGCAGAACGTACTTTCCAGGAATCAATCTTTCGGACTTCAATGGAGCCATCAAAAAGGAAATTGAAGCAGACATCGCACTGGACTTTCAAAAAGGTTATGAAGGCATTTTATTGTTGCCAAGAAGTGCCCGTTTTGGGGTCTATATGGCTTACAAATATTACTTTAAGCTCTTTAATAAGATCAAGCAAACACCTGCGGAAAACGTACTCAATGAGCGCATCCGTATTCCAAACTACCGCAAAATGCGCATTTTACTCACGTCATATGTGCGCCACAATTTAAATCTACTCTAATGCCCGACGAATACGTTGTCTTGGTGGATGAACAAGATCAAGTAATTGGTCAGCTCGAAAAAATGGAAGCGCATCGATCAGGGCTTTTGCACCGTGCCTTCTCTGTTTTAATTTTCAATACAAAAGGGGAATTATTGCTCCAACAACGCGCCGCACACAAATACCATTCTCCACTGCTCTGGACCAACTCATGTTGCAGCCATCCGAAGCCCGGAGAAACCATTACAGCAGCGGCTACAAGAAGACTTCAAGAAGAAATGGGCATGGAGGCCTCCCTTCAACCCGCGTTTCACTTCATTTATGAAGCCCAACTTGATCAAGGGCTCACCGAACACGAACTCGATCATGTTGTATTTGGCTACACCAATCAAGACCCAGAAATCAATCCGGAAGAAGTAGCCGCCTTTCGTTGGATATCTATGGCGCAATTGCTCCAAGAACTCGAAACGAAGCGGGATTCATTTACCGTTTGGTTTCAAATTTTACTCGACCAACACTTAGAAAAAATCACAAAAGCAGCTGATGAAAGTATGTAGAAGAGCGACCTTCAATGCGGCGCACCGTCTGTACAGACCCGACTGGTCTGACGAAAAAAACAATGCAATTTTCGGCAAATGCAACAACCCTAATTTCCACGGCCATAACTACACCCTTGAGGTATGGATCGAAGGGCAAGTAGACCCTGAGACTGGTTACCTCATCGACCTCAAACTCGTCAAGGACCTCATCGGGACAGAAGTTCAGGATCGATTTGACCACCGCAACCTCAATCTAGATTGTCCTGAATTTGCAGTGCTCAACCCCACCGCTGAAAATATTGCAGTCGTGATTTGGAATTTATTGCGCGCCAAACTCGATGCCAAATACGGCCTTAGCCTCAAGCTCTGGGAAACCCAAAACAACATCATCGAATACGACGGAAAATGAGTACTGCCCTTTTTTGGCACCGCAGAGACCTGCGCATCACAGACAATGCAGGCCTTTACAAAGCACTCAAAAACAACGAGGCTGTTATTCCTGTATTTATTTTTGACCACAGTATTCTTCAAGTGCTGCCCAAAAACGATCAGCGCGTGTTGTTTATTCACCAAGAATTGGCAAAAATCAAGGCGCAGTATCGGTCTTTGGGTTCAGATCTAGAAGTGCTTTACGGCGATCCGAAAGTAGAAATACCAGCACTTGCTCAAAAATATAGGGCTCAAAAAGTCTATACCAACAGAGATTATGAGCCCCAGGCTATTGCCCGAGACCAGATTATCTTTGAGGCTTTGCAACAAGTCAATATTGAATTTATTGGCGCCAAGGATCAGGTCATCTTTGAAAAAAATGAGGTCACCAAAGACGATGGCTTACCCTACACCATTTATACGCCCTATGCCCGCAAATGGAAGGCCAAACTGACCGACTATCATTTCAAAGCCTACCCGACCGAAAAATACCTCACACATTTACACCCTTTCCAAACCAAAGCCCTTATATCACTCGAAGAAATGGGTTTTGAGCAGGTGCTATTGCATCCTTTTCCGGCGAGTGCAACACCAAATGCGGTCATTCAAAAATACCACGAGTTGCGCGATATTCCTGCTGTTTTAGGCACTTCTAGGCTCAGTTTGCACTTGCGTTTTGGCACGATATCCATCCGGGCATTGGCAAGAGCAGCACAGCACTTGAATGAAAAATACCTCAACGAACTCATTTGGCGCGACTTCTACCAAATGATCTTATTTCAATTTCCACAAACGACCGACAAAGCCTTTAAACCACAGTATGACCGCATCGTATGGGAAAACAACGAAAGCGATTTTGCGGCCTGGTGCACGGGACAAACGGGATATCCGCTTGTAGATGCCGGCATGCGCGAGCTCAATGCTACGGGCTTTATGCACAACCGCGTACGCATGGTGGTGGCAAGTTTTCTCACCAAGCATTTGCTTATTGATTGGCGCTGGGGCGAGCGCTACTTTGCCGAAAAGCTGCTCGATTTTGAGTTGGCCAGCAATGTGGGCGGCTGGCAATGGGCCGCAGGTTGTGGTTGCGATGCCGCGCCTTATTTTCGGGTTTTCAATCCGGAAGCACAACAAAAGAAATTTGATCCGCAATATTCTTATATCAAAAAATGGGTCCCGGAATTTGGTACACCCACATATATACATCCGATTGTCGATCATAAAATGGCGCGCGAACGCGTTTTAGATCGCTTCAAAACAGCCCTACAACCATGAGCCAAACCATCCAAATTGGAGACAACTGCCCTGCATTTAGTTTACCAGACAGCCAAGGAAAACAAATTCATATCAATGAATACCTCGGTCAAAAAATATTAGTATTGTTCTTTTATCCAAAAGACGACACGCCAGGTTGCACCAAAGAAGCTTGTGCTTTTCGAGATGCGTATGCCGATTTTCTAGATCTTGGTTGTGAGGTCTTTGGCATTTCATCTGACGCAAGCCGATCTCACCAGGCATTCCAACAAAAACATCAGCTGCCTTATCCGCTCTTATCTGATACACAAAAAAAGGTACGCCAATTATTTGGCGTACCTGCTTCTTTATTTGGCTTACTTCCGGGAAGAGTTACTTATATAGTTGGGCTCGACGGAAAGATTGCCGGTATTTTCAATTCTCAGACAAACCCTGTGGGGCACATCAATGAGGCCTTAAAGGTTGCTAAGCACTTACTTACTGCTTGATGAACTGAAGTTCGGCAGCAAGCTTGATGTCGTCGCTTACAACAATGTTTCCAGCTTCGGTAACTGCGCTCCAAGTTAGGCCAAACTCGCTTCTTTTGATGCTACCTGATAGCGTCATGCCTGCTTTGGTTTGTCCGTAAGGATCTACTGCAATACCTGCAAACTCTGCTGTGAGCACAACAGGGTGTGTATGACCCTTGATTTGAAGATGACCAGCAATTTCCAAAGTTTCATCGTTGATTTTGGTAATACCCGTTGAGCTAAAAGTCAAGGCTGGGTGGCTTTCTGCATCAAAGAAATCGGCAGACTTGAGGTGGCCATCGCGGTCTGCAACGCCTGTGTTGATTGAACTGATATCAGCATTAAAGCTAAATTGAGCTGTGGTGAAGTCATCGCCAGCTGTGGTGGCATGCGCGTCGAATGAACCAAAAGATCCGCTCACGTTAGAGATCATCATGTGGCGCACTTTGAAGCCTACTTCACTGTGCATTGTGTCTACTTTCCAAGTTGTTTCCATTTGCTATGTTTTAATTAAATTTTTGACAAAGGTAGGGCCTCTGCCGACCAAATTTACTTGACCTGCATCAAGACTTTTTGAAGCCACTCAAAAAGCGTATTTTTGAACTATGAAACATTTCGTTTTCCTCTTTTCTATTGCGCTCTGTTTTTCTGCATATACCCAACTACTCAACAAAGACGTCAAACAGAATTACCCCACAAGTTTTTATTTCGAAAGCCAACGCATGGTCTTGTTCCGGTCTTTGGTTTCTAATGATGCGTTCTTGCCTACTCCATTGGGAGAGCGTGCCAATGAAACCGAACTCACGGCGTGGTCACAGCAACTTGGTATTTGCATGGGCTTGTCCCAACATTTTTATCTTGACGGCGGGGTTTCCTTCATGCAAAACGGAGAAGCCTATGCGTTCAGTTCTCTCGATACTGATTCTACATTTGCTTACCAGACGCGCTATCGCTACCTTGCCTTACCGCTCCAACTGAAAATGACTTTTGGAGATAAATTGAAGTTCTATGGAGGTGCTGGTATAGTTCCAGGGCTGTATCAAGGCTACAAACAAGACCTCCAATGGTCTAATGCCTTGGGCGCCAAATACGACGACCAAATAAAGGTCAATAACGCTATGAATAGCTTTACAATTTCTTGGCTTGCTTCAGTAGGAATAACAGCGCCATTAGGCAACAAT
>RDZL01000003.1 GCA_004295165.1 Flavobacteriia bacterium | reverse complement strand
GGTTGAAGTGGTAGCGTTGGTAGACCAAACGTTTCCTGCACTTGCACTTGAAGTAAGGTCTACAGACCCACCTGTACAGAATGTTGTAGAACCGCTTGCTGTAATCACTGGCGTTGCAGGAAGCGCATTGACAACTACGGTAATGGCAGCTCGCATACTTTCGTCGTTATTAGCATTGGCCTGAGAAACATAATAAGTATAAGTTCCGGCTGTGGTTGTGCTTGGTACTGGGGCTGTTGTGGTATATGTTCCACCAGTCGCTTGGGTATACCAACGAAGGGTGTTACCTGTAAGTGCTGTTGCAGTCAAAGCAGTAGCAGTAGCGCCTTGGCAGTAAGTGAAGCTATTTGTAGCAACTACGGGTGTGGCGACTGAATAGAATACAGGATTCATGAAGGTAGCGCCAGAAGCAGCAATTGATCCAGCAGCAAGACGTGCATCAGGAGTAACACCAAGTGCAGTAAATAGATTTACCCAGTTTACTTGCGCTAAAGAAGCTGTAGAGTCGTTACCTTCAACACCCCACCATGAATTGTACCATGCAGTTGTTGAACCACCTGAGTTCAAGACGGTATTTGTGTTGTTAGCAGACCAAGCTGGTTGTGCAAAATTGGTAAGGATGTTATTTACAAATACCATTGTATCACCGTTCAAGTTAGCGACAACAGGAGCACCTTCAATAGAAAGACCTTTTTCCCAACCGGTAACCAAAGAGTTGAGTACAGATACAGCAGAGTTTCTGCGCAAACGGAATGCTTTTTCGAATTTTTCACCAGATGGAAGTGCAGTTGTTCCGTTTCCTTTAGCGCCGACTAATGTCACGTTTGAGAAAACAGGACGTGTTTTGGGTTGCGCTGTAGATCCAGCTGCATCGTTGTCGCACTCAAATGCATTTGAGTCTCCAGGTGCATCATATAAATCTTTGTCTCGGATTGAAAGCGCAAATTGCACCTTTCCTCTGAAACCAAAATCGCAGTCAAAGTCATCATCTAGACCACGATAAGCAATAAGGTGCTTACAGTTAACTGTTCCGCCAAACCACTCAAAAGAGTCGTCGCCAGATAAGGTAACTTGTACATAATCTACAATTGTACCACTACCGACAGAACCAAAAGTGATGCCGTTGATTTCTTTGTTTGGCTCGAGGGCAATTCCAGCGAACTCAATGCGCACGTATCGCAAAGTACCTGAGTTGTCGTTGTCAAAATTACCACCAAACTGAGAG
>RDZL01000002.1 GCA_004295165.1 Flavobacteriia bacterium | reverse complement strand
GGAGTGAGTCTAATTCGTTTTGAGTTTTACGGCGCGTTTCGTCTATAGCGAGTACTTCGTCGATTTGAGTAGAAAAATCTTTATTACGCTTAGCGAGGCCAGCGAGTACTTTTTCTTTGTTTTCTCGGATGTAATTAACTTGAAGCATGATAGTATTGGGTTAAAAAAAAACTCCCGATCCACGAATATCGTGGTCCGGGAGTTTTAAGTATCCTTTTAGCCGGTACCCCCGGTTATGCCTGAGCAGGAATAACCGTTACGAACGACTTGTTGTCTTTCTTTTTACGGAATTCAACAGTACCATCAACGAGTGCGAAAAGCGTATGGTCTTTACCCATACCTACGTTTACGCCTGCATTGTGACGTGTGCCACGCTGACGAACGATAATATTACCAGCTCCGCAAATTTGACCACCGTAGATTTTCACTCCGAGGCGCTTGCTTTCTGATTCGCGACCGTTTTTTACTTTACCTTCACCTTTCTTGTGTGCCATTTCTTTTAGGTATTATTAGGTGTTCAATTAACCGATTTTCTCGATTTTGATTTCTGTTAAATAAGCACGGAAACCATTTTTCTTCTGGTAACCTTTTCTGCGTTTCTTTTTGAAGACTAATACTTTGTCTCCTTTGAGGTGTTTCACTACGCTGGCGGTCACCTTTTTACCTTCTATAGCTGGGGCGCCTACAGTCACCTTTCCACCGTCTTCAATCAAGAGAACACGATCAAAATCAACTTTTGATCCCTCTTCATTTTGCAGACGGTTTACAAAGATCTGCTGGTCTTTCTGTACTTTGTACTGATGCCCTGCTATCTCTACAATTGCGTACATGTTGTTTGAGATTTATGGGTTAAAAAAACTTTTTTAGGGCTGCAAAGATACTACTTTCTAACGAAACTCCAAATTTATCAGCATTCATACTGTTGATTTCTTTTTGTAGCTCACCAACCAAACTCCTGAAAGGATGATTAAACCGCACATTAGGTGCAATATTCCAAGCACTTCGCCGTCTCCAAGTCCCCATGCCACGGCTACCAAAGGCATGAGATAGGTAACCGAGGACGCAAAAAGTGCGGAGGTCTCTTTAGTCAGCCAAAAATAGAGCATATTGGCCATTGCAGTGCCCAACAGCGCCAAGGTGCCAACATACATGAGACCAGAGACTCCATGTTCATTTTGAGAAATGACTTCTGGAACGCCAGAGTATATAGCATAGATACCACATGGAATCCC
>RDZL01000034.1 GCA_004295165.1 Flavobacteriia bacterium | reverse complement strand
ATTATTGGGTTTGAGGCTTTGGTGCGCTGGCAGCACCCCCAGCGGGGCTTGATTTCGCCGGTCAAGTTTATTCCGGTGGCTGAGGAAACAGTTCAAGGATAATCACATATTAGGGGATATGCAAAGTAGAATGTTTAGAACATATAACTTGAATTACAACCGAAATTTAGCGCTCAATCAAAAAACGTCATTTATCATAGGTGCAGGAATAGGTTATAGAAATGGTTCTGTAACTCAGTACACAGTAAAAGATCCATTACCATATACACATAATTATAAGGAATCTAATTTTGGGGTAAATACAATTACCGGCTTGAGATATAATTTCTGCAAAAACTTCAGTTTGTATGCTATATTAGATTTAAGGACGATCTGCTATTATGTCAACCACGAAGAACTTAATGAGTACCCTCAATTTCACCCGAACTATCCCAACCGCTTTGATTTATCTTTAAAAGTTGGCTTGAGTTTTCATTTTTAGAAAATGATGGGAAAAACGGTAACATTATTCATAATTCTGTTTTTCTTTTCCTTTGTAGGAAGAGCACAAACCTGGCAATCTATCCACAAAAGTCAGACGGGAAATACCGTAGCATGGAAGCAGTTTGTCATCAATCCGTATACCAATGACATTTGGTTGGTCAACGACAATAAGGCGGCTGTCATTAAAAATGATGGTGCAATAGAGTTGCTCAATCAAACTCATCTAGGGGTTTTATGGAATGGATCCAGTTTAAGATTTGCATTTACCCCAAATGAGGTCTTTTTTATGAAAAGTACATTTGGTTTATTTCAGTTCTCTAATGCGTCGAATACGCTTGTGTATTCGGAACCAAATATTACGACAATTTCTGCAAATCTAGATACCATAAATATTCATCGGGCTGGTACACTTCTCAAATACTTGAATGGGGCTTGTTTTGATTCTTATTTTCAGGTTTCTGGTATTGTTATAAAAAATACTTTTCTGTACACCGATAATTATTATTTGGGACATCAAGTTGGTTGGATGAATAGTACACTCCAAACCGATCCCGAATATTTACATGCTGGAATTAACGATAAAAAATTTCAAAGAAATACGGATTCACTCTATGTCGGGACAACAAAAGGGATCATGTATGCCTACAACTACGACATTCTCGATACGATTACGCCCAACAATACGTCAAACATGCCGAGTTCGAATGTACTAGAACTTGAGTTTGACCATCTTGATCAACTTTGGGCAGTTTTTGGTGATGCAGCCGATGTGCCTTTTGCCATTGCCAAGTTAGAAGCAAACAATTGGACAAATAGAATTGATGCCTCTAATGCGCCAATCAACTTCTCTGAATTCCTCGGCTTGGAGATAGATACACTAGGTAACCTTTGGGTGGCAGACAATCTTTATATCCATACCTTACTGACAGCCAATAGCCCTGGTTGGCTAGGAATAACTTCAAATATTCCTCTCGAAGAAATAGACATCATTCCCAATCCATCAAACGGTATTTTTCAAGTGTCAGGCCAAAGCTCAGAACCCATGCAAATTACAATACTTGATCAACAAGGTAAACAAGTTGCGCACTTTGACCTCAATGAACTTTCTTCTGATCATTCGTTTGACCTGAGTGATCAAGCACCGGGGGTTTACTTTGCGCATATTTCGCAAGGTGAGTTGCAATGGGTGAAGAAGTTGGTGGTGAGGTGATTTGTTAATGAATCTGCTTTATCAGGAAAAATATGAATAGAACACTTGCAACGATATTTATATTCATCAATATCTACGCTTCTGCACAAGCGACATTTTTTAATCAATATTTCTCTGAAATTAATATTTTCATCAGTGGCAGTGCCGAGTTAAGTACGGGTTTTGTATCTGCAGGCGTAGACAGAACGGCTGACAATCCGGACCGAGGTGTTTTGACTTTTGTGAGTAAATCAGGTGAGTTGAAAGATCGCATTTTGATTGATAACCATGCTTCGGTATGCTTTACTTCAATTATAAGTTTGCAGGACTTTATTTATGTTGCGGGCTTAGTCAGCGAAGTTGGAGAAACCAATCAGAAGTGTTTATGGAAATTTGACAAACAAGGTAAGCTGATTTGGGAAGAACCTTTTGGGGAACCAGCAACGATACTTCATGACAACGAATCTCCTAAGTTGTGCTCAACGCAGAATGGTATTTTGGTTGCATCTTCAGCTTTTGATCAGACGTTTGGTACGCAAGCAAGTGTTACCAAATTTGATTTAGAAGGACATCTCTTGTGGGAAAAATGGTTTACCCATGAGCAAAATGTATTATACAATGATGTGTTTGTCAAGGCTGCTCCGTCGAAGGATGGAACTATACTCATCATGAAAAGCACCTATGACCCAATTCCGTTCTTACCCAATCCAGAAATGGTGAAGTGGTACATCATCAAAATTGATTTGAATGGGTCGGAAATATGGAGAAAACAAACAACAGATATTTCTTTTGGTACATTGGATATTCCTGACACTGAAAATGTGCTAGCCGGAATTTCTTCAACATCTGAAAATGAAGTAATAGCCATTTATTGTTCTGAAAATAAATTTGGTATAAGCGAGCAATTGATCCTGGCCTATTTTGATCAAAATGGAGAATTACTAAATGCAGTTTCTACATTAGCAAATAGAGATATCGACCTATACGATTTAGCCATAAACCAAGACGACGAGCTTTATATTTTTGGATTGGACAACACTAATTTTGGTACCAATACGCAACTTGAATTACTTGTTGCAAAATTGACTAAAGCTGGCGAGTTAGAATGGGAACACACTTATGGGTATGAGAATAGTTCAGATTTATGGTCAGGTGGTATCATTACCAGAGACGGCGGAATCCTTACCGGAGGAAGCAAGTTTCGTTGGAACCCTCCGTTTGGCTACGATCATTTTTTGGTCAAGACCAATTGTTATGGCGCAATTGAGGCTAATCAAAGTTGCCAATTAGATACAAATCTAAACTTGACAATTTATCCAAATCCAGCTAGCTCAGCGTTCATCATTGAAATACCAACAAATGAACTGCTCGATATCGAACTGATTGATCTTGCCGGGCGCCGGGTTGCTTTCTATTCTCAAGTTTCGACTTATGATGGGTGTCAGTTTGCTATTCCCTCCGTACTTGCAGGTCAATACCAGGTAAAGGTTACAGGTAAAACTCAAGATTGGCTAGCAAGATTGGTAATCTTTTAAAACATGATAACAGTACTTTCGACCTGAGAAACCAACCCCCGGGTGTTTACTTTGCACATATTTCACAAGGTGAACAGCACTGGGTGAAGAAGTTGGTGGTGAGGTAAACTTCCTTCTTAGTACTTTATCAACTTGAAATTTGTCAATACTTCATTATTCTTGACAACGCGTAAGATATAAACGGCGGCTCTCACTTCGGGCAGTGTTATTGACGTTTCCAATTCACTATTATTTACTTCGCCCGCAACGACTTTTCGGCCACTCAAGTCATAGATTTCATAGGAACATCCTTGCGCTTGTGTTTTGTTGTTGTGCGTCAAGACGAAAGCGCCGTTTGATGGGTTCGGAGCGATACTGAAAGTGATGTCAGGACCATCTGGAGGCAGCGGCACCACTGTAAACACAGCCGTGAAGGTCTGGTTGTTTTGGGTAACGTTAACATCGAGACTATCCATTAAGGTGTCGGAAATACTGAAGGTTGGCAACCAATGTGAGAACATATAACCCGGTTTGGCAACAGGATGCATTTGGATCGGCACGCCGTCAAAGTAAGTTCCAGACCACGGGTAGCTCGTGGGTTGAATGGTATTCAAATGAATTTCTCCGGCCTCAGCAGGTTCAACCGCAAGGTTGACTTGTACTTTTTTGGTCAGGTTGAATTGCAAGCGCAGCTGATTGAAGACAAATGTGGAACGACACAACAATTGCTCCTGGAAAATTTGGTGGTTCTCTTCAAAAGTAGCCATTTGCCCAGCAATATTGTTGGGGTCGCCCCAGCGGGCAAATTGCAGAGGCATTTCGGGTAGCATCGATTCGTAAAAAGCCTGTTCGGTGGCCAGCAATTGTTCTTGTCGGTAGCTGGTGTTCATTTGGTCTGAAAAGCGATTGATGAAATAATTGCGGTAGGCTAAATTCTCAATGCTTTGTTTCCAGATATTGATATACGGGTTGTCTTCGGATTGCCCCATCATGTAGGCGATGTGGTTGTCTGTGCAGTTGGTCCAGCCGTTGGGTTGCATGGATAGCTCTAGGTCGATGAGTGCAAAGCGCCAACGCTTTTGGCTGGCATCTGAGCGGTAAATTTTGATGTTGTTGCCAGGCCAATCTACGTTGCCCATCCAAGACTCTGCAATGATATAATCGGTGTAGTGTTTGAGGTCAAAATATTGGTCGGCATCTTGCCAATAAGTTGGCGACGACGGGTCGAGGGCATTGAAGTTGCTGTAGTCTGCCCAAAAATGGTCTACATCGCCCTCCACAGCACGCAAAACAAGATTGTACCAATAACTAAGCGAGAGCAGTTCGATGGAGTCTCGGGTGGCGTTGTCGTGTTGCTCGAAGTATTCTTGATTGTATTTTTCGCGCAGTTCATAGAGCCCAAAATAGGCGCCGTTGATATAGACACTTACAGGTCTATAACTTGTGTAATAGTTGTCAGAACCTTCACTCATCATGCGCACTTGACTAGCGTCTTTGTAGGGCAAATTGAGGAATTGATTGGAGCCGTTACGCAAATAAATATCGCTGTATATCGCTCTGTTTGGTCTGTCTGGTAATAGTGGAAAGGAGATAGGTTTATCGCCAAACGCACCATGCGTGAAAC
>RDZL01000001.1 GCA_004295165.1 Flavobacteriia bacterium | reverse complement strand
ACAAGTTTTCAAAAGGAGCCGTGCAATTCCCGGTCAATCAAGCATTGCCATATGATCTCATTTTAGAAATCATCACTTATTTATTGAATCAAAGGGCATAAGAAAAGCGCCCGAAGGCGCTTGATCAATTTTTTCCGATAAAAATACTTGCTTTTTTACCTTTCATTACTTCTAAAGACTGGCTATACAGTTTTAAAAATTGAAGGACGCGTGGGTCGGGTAGAAGAGCGGTATTTGTAGTGGAAGGGGCTGAGTAAGTGTTTTTAATCATAGGCAATTTTAAAGGTTTGCTACTCTAACGCAAAAAACTGCCAAATATTATATCGCAGATAATTTCTAATTTTGTCAAATCAATCAACAACAAAAGCATACAATAATGATCAAGCCCGGAGTCGCCACAGGCGATCAAGTACAAGCTATTTTTCAGCTCGCCAAACAGAAAGGTTTTGCTTTGCCTGCCGTGAATGTCACGAGTAGCAGCACCGTCAATGCCGTAATGGAAACAGCAGCCAAACTCAACGCACCCGTCATCATTCAATTCTCTAACGGAGGCGGTCAATTTTTTGCAGGAAAAGGGCTCTCAAATGCCCAAGAGAAAGCGGCCATTTTAGGCTCAATTGCAGGCGCACGTCACGTACACGCCCTCGCCGAAGCTTATGGCGCCACGGTCATTTTACACACCGACCACTGCGCCAAAAAACTCCTGCCTTGGATCGACGCTTTGCTAGACGCTGGCGAGGCATTTTATGCAGAAACAGGCAAGCCTTTGTATAGTTCACACATGATTGACCTCAGTGAAGAACCATTGGCCGAGAACCTAGAGATTTGTCAACACTATTTGCGTCGCATGTCCAAAATGGGCATGACCCTCGAGATTGAACTAGGCATTACAGGTGGCGAAGAAGACGGCGTAGACAACACCGACGTAGACAACGCTAAGTTGTATACCCAACCCGAAGAAGTAGCCGAAGCCTATGAAGCCCTCATGCAAGTTTCGCCGCGCTTTACAATAGCAGCTTCTTTTGGTAATGTACACGGTGTTTATAAGCCGGGGAATGTTCAGCTGACCCCCGTTATTTTAAAGAATTCACAAGCCCATATCCAAGAAAAATACAACACGGAGCCCAATCCAGTTGACTTCGTATTTCATGGTGGTTCGGGCTCTAGTCTCGAAGAAATCAGAGAAGCAATTGGCTACGGCGTCGTGAAGATGAACATCGATACCGATATGCAATGGG
>RDZL01000033.1 GCA_004295165.1 Flavobacteriia bacterium | reverse complement strand
TATTGAAGTGGAGGATGTTCAAAGCTTTGTTGACTTCAACACCACGAATCAAATCAGCAACTAATCTCATCTTGCGAGGAGAAATAGGTGAATCATTCAAGCGCGCGATGGCCATTGACTTTTTATTCTCTTTTAGCTCTTCAGCTCTTAAGCGTTTTCTAGCTCCCATGACTGTAATAATTCTTAACGTTTCTTATCTTTTTTATTACCGGCGTGGCCACGGAAGTTTCGAGTAGGGGAAAATTCTCCTAGTTTGTGACCTACCATATTTTCCGTAACGAATACAGGAATGAACTTGTTGCCGTTGTGAACAGCGAAAGTCAAACCGACAAATTCCGGAGTAATCGTGGACGCTCGTGACCATGTTTTGATAACAGCTTTGCTGCTAGACTCTTGAGCATCGTCAACACGTTTCATCAACTTATAGTGAACAAACGGTGGTTTCTTTAATGAACGACTCATACCTTAATTATTTCTTTCTTCTTTCTACAATTAACTTATCGGAATACTTGGTCTTGGATCTTGTTTTGAATCCTTTTGCAGGCATACCATTTCTAGAGCGTGGGTGACCACCAGCGTTGCGGCCTTCACCACCACCCATTGGGTGATCAACTGGGTTCATCACAACACCACGTACACGTGGGCGGCGACCTAACCAGCGAGAGCGTCCTGCTTTACCAGAGACAACTAGATTGTGTTCTGCGTTTGAAACAGAACCAATTGTAGCAAGACAAGTTGTAAGAATCATACGTGTTTCACCTGAAGGCATTTTAACGATAGCGTATTTGCCGTCGCGTGCATTCAATTGTGCGTAAGTACCTGCACCGCGTGCAATGATACCTCCAGCACCTGGCTTCAATTCGATATTGTGAATAACAGTACCTAGTGGAATATCAGAAAGGAACATCGCATGACCAACATTTGGCAATGCTGTTTTTCCTGAAAGGACTACGTCACCAACTTTTAATCCGTTAGGAGCAATGATGTAGCGTTTTTCACCGTCTGCGTAAAACAACAATGCGATGTTTGCAGTACGGTTTGGATCGTATTCAATAGATTTTACGGTAGCAGGGATATCAAACTTTTCGCGCTTGAAATCAATGATACGATATCTTTGCTTGTGACCTCCACCAAGGTAGCGCATGGTCATGCGACCATCGTTGTTACGACCACCTGATTTTTTCATCGGTGCCAACAAACTCTTCTCTGGCGTAGCTTTTGTGAGCTCTGCAAAGTCAGTAGCTACTTTATGGCGCTGACCTGGAGTTGTTGGTTTAAATTTTTTCAAACTCATGGTTAAACATTAATAATTGTTAAATAAATCAATGGTTTCACCATCTGCTATCGTTACTACAGCCTTCTTCCATTGTTTGCTTTTTTGCTCAACAATGCCTTTATTCGTGTACTTCACAGAGGATACCCCACCACCATAGTTTAATGTATGAACATCTGTGACATGTACTCCATACATCTTTTCGATGGCATTTTTAATTTCGATTTTGTTGGACTTACGGTCGACTTCAAAAGTAAAGCGGTTTGAAAGCTCGCTTAATTTTGTCGCTTTTTCCGTAATGACCGGCTTCTTGATAATAGTTTGCATAACGCTTAGTTAAGAATCGTTTGAATTTTCTCAATAGAGCTTTCAGCCAAGATCACTTTCGATGCGTTGAGCACGTCGTAAGTGTTAAAGGAATCTGCTGTTACGACTTTTACACGTCCAAGGTTACGTGAAGCGAGGTAAACGCTATCCGTTTTGTCACCGAGGATAAAAAGTACTTTTTGGTTTTCAAGGTTGAGCGTAGACAAAAGCGCTTTGAAGTCTTTTGTTTTTGCTTCCATGTTCAGGTCTTGAATGACCATTAGAGAGTCGCTTTTAGCTTTGAAAGCAAAAGCAGACTTGCGTGCCAAACGCTTCAACTTCACGTTTAATTTGAAGTGGTAGTTGCGTGGACGTGGTCCGAAGATACGGCCTCCACCAACACGTGTACCTGATTTAGCAGAACCTGCACGTGCACCACCAGTACCTTTTTGACGCTTGAGTTTTTTGGTAGAACCAGCAATCTCGTTGCGCTCTTTGGACTTGTGAGTACCTTGACGTTTGTTCGCTAAATGTTGTTTGACATCCAAGTAAATTGCGTGGTTGTTTGGTTCAATTCCAAACACCTCGTCTGCAAGGGTTACTGACTGAGCAGTAGCTGCACCTTTTGAATCGTAGATCTTCAGTTTCATTACTTGACAATTGTTACGGTTGAACCATTAGCACCTGGAATCGATCCTTTAATGATCAAAAGATTCTTGTCTGCCATTACCTTTAAAATTTGTAGGTTGGCCTGCTTGCGTCTTTTGTTACCCATTTGACCTGCCATGCGCATTCCTTTGAATACACGTGCAGGATAGGAACAAGCACCGATAGAACCCGGTGCACGTAGACGGTTGTGCTGACCGTGTGTAGCTTGTCCAACACCACCAAATCCGTGGCGACGAACAACCCCTTGGAAACCTTTACCTTTTGTGGTTCCGGTTACATCGACGAATTCACCTTCTTCGAAAAGGTTAACGTCAATGGTGTCTCCTAAGTTAGCAGCGTCGAATCCTTTGAATTCAACCAACTTGGCTTTAGGAGCCGTGTTTGATTTTTTGAAATGACCTTTTAATGCATTGGGGGTGTTTTTCTCTTTGCGAGCACCGAATCCCAACTGAACTGCATCGTAACCATCCCTGTCTTGTGTTTTGACTTGCGTCACAACACAAGGACCAGCTTCAACGACTGTGCATGGCATTGATTTGCCCTCAGCACTGAAGATGCTAGTCATCCCGATTTTGCGTCCAATAATTCCTGGCATATACTAGTTGTTAAAAATTACACTTTGATTTCTACGTCAACTCCACTAGGAAGCTCCAACTTCATGAGGGCATCTACTGTCTTAGAAGAACTGCTGTAGATATCCATCAAACGCTTGTAGGCACACAATTCGAATTGCTCACGCGCTTTTTTGTTCACGTGTGGTGAACGAAGTACGGTGTAAATTCTTTTGTGTGTTGGAAGTGGAATAGGCCCACTTACCACAGCACCTGTAGACTTAACTGTTTTTACGATTTTCTCTGCTGATTTATCGAGCAAGTTGTGATCGTAAGATTTTAATTTTATTCTGATTTTTTGGCTCATCTGCTTAACTTTTTATGCTTTGACTTAACCTTTTGATTTTGCTACTACGTCATCGGAGATGTTTCTAGGTGCTTCAGCATAGTGCGAAAACTCCATAGAAGAACTTGCACGACCTGAAGTGATGGTACGCAATTGCGTTACGTAACCGAACATTTCTGATAATGGAACGTCAGCTTTTAATACTTTCGCACCATTGCGGTCATCCATACCTTTCATCATACCACGACGACGGTTGAGGTCACCAACTACATCACCCATGTTTTCTTCAGGGGTAACAACTTCTAGTTTCATGATTGGTTCGAGAAGAATTGGACTACATGCTTTCAAAGCCGCACGGTAAGCCATTTTCGCACACAATTCGAATGATAAAGAGTCGGAATCGACGTTGTGGTAAGAACCATCGATTAATTCTACAACCATTGCCTCGATTGGGAAGCCAGCTAAGACACCATTTTTCATGGAATCTTTGAAGCCTTTTTCAACTGAAGGAATAAATTCACGTGGAATGTTACCCCCTTTGATGCTGTTGATGAATTCAAGACCTGTCTTCTCTTCGTTAGTTTGCGCTGAAATTTTAACGTAGATGTCGGCAAATTTACCGCGACCACCAGATTGTTTTTTGTACACTTCGCGGTGTTCTGTAGCGCCAGTAATAGCCTCGCGGTATGCAACTTGTGGCGCACCTTGATTCACTTCTACTTTAAATTCGCGCTTCAAACGGTCGATGATGATTTCGAGGTGAAGCTCACCCATACCTGAGATGATTGTTTGACCAGTTTCTTCGTCGGTGTTGACGCGGAAAGTTGGATCTTCTTCTGAGAGTTTTGACAAACCAATAGAAAGACGATCGGTATCAGCTTGAGTTTTAGGCTCAATTGCCAAACCGATTACTGGATCTGGGAAGTCCATAGACTCGAGGATGATAGGTGCGTTCTCAGCACATAATGTATCTCCTGTTTTGATGTCTTTGAATCCTACTACTGCACCGATATCACCAGCTCCTAATTCAGGAATTTGGTTTTGCTTGTTAGCGTGCATTTGGAAGATACGAGAAATACGCTCTTTGTTGTCTGAACGTGTGTTCAATACATAAGAACCCGCTTCAAGTTTACCAGAGTAAGCACGAACGAAACACAAACGACCTACGAATGGGTCAGTTGCAATCTTAAATGCTAAAGCAGCAAACGGCTCTTTTACATCTGGCTTACGTAAGATTTGAGTTTGATCTTCTTCCAATAATTCAGCATCATCTGGATGAATACCTGAGATTCCTTCTTTATCCATTGGAGAAGGCAAGTACTTACATACTGCATCTAACATGAATTGAACCCCTTTGTTTTTGAATGAAGAACCAGCAATCATCGGAATGATTGCCATATCCATAGTAGCTGCTCTTAATGCATTATTAATCTCTTCTTCAGTAATAGAATTTTCATCTTCCATATACTTATCTAAAAGATTCTCATCATAAGTAGCAATTTCCTCGATTAGAATTGAACGATAGTGTTTCACTTCGTCAATCATATCTGCAGGAATATCAACAATATCAAAAGTCGCTCCTTGTGTAGCATCATGCCAAACAATAGCTTGATTTTTAACCAAGTCAACCACTCCTTTAAAGTCATTTTCTTCACCAATTGGCAAAGTAATCGCTACTGCGTTTGACTTCAACATATCTTTTACTTGTTGACAAACCGCTAAGAAATTAGAACCTTGACGGTCCATTTTATTAACAAA
>RDZL01000032.1 GCA_004295165.1 Flavobacteriia bacterium | reverse complement strand
AGCATCCTATATTCTTTTGAAATCAATAAAACCAAGACGATTAAGACAACAAATTCTGAAATTAATGTTGCTATTGCGGCTCCAACATATGTTAAATTGGGTATGAGTAATAAATTGAGTATAAGTGAAAATATTGCTCCCGATGCTACGGCATAAATCACTTCTTTATCTTTACCCATAGGATAGAGGATTTGAATTCCTAAAATGTTTGTTAATCCTATAAAAAGTACAATCGGTGATGTTATCATAACACAAATAGAAGCCGGTAGATATTGTTTTCCAGCAAATAAAACTATGATTTCGTCACTCAACAAAAACATCGATGCAACTATAGGTAGACAAAAAATCCAAATCACCTCAAATGACTTTTTAAGTACCCGTTTGAATTCTTCTTTCATATCATTAGCAATAAAAAAAGAAAGTCGAGGTAATAGAACTACACCTAAAGATGTTACCAGAGCTAACAAAAGCTTATTTAACTTAATACCTGTAGCATAATACCCCACATTTTTGGAGCTAGACATAAATCCTAACATAACAGTATCTAACTGGATATATATACTGATAATAAAATTCATTAAATAGACCAATACTAGTGGTTTTAAATGTCTTTTAAAGTCCCATGGCACTGTTCTTTTGGTAAATAATGTTTTACGAGCGTTATAAAAATTTAGCATAGAAGATCCAAAAGAGGCAAATACTGTAATTGCAGCACTCAGGATATAATCCTGTTTATCATTTATAAAAATAAATATCGCAAAAGCAGAAATTGTTGAGAAAATTATGGTCCTTATGGTTATATACGAATATTCTTCCATTCCCTGATAAAACCACTCCATACTCAAAGAAGAAAACAATATAGATAAGCTAGTCACAAAAAATAAGACCTTATCATTCGATAGTTTCCCATTAAACATAATTAAAAGTATAAATAGAAACGAAACAGAAATGGTTGTAATAAAATGCATTAAAAACAATTCTTGTGTCAATTCTGCCAATTTCTTTTTGTCCTTCTTGACCCGCGCTATTTCACGAATTCCGTACATGGGGATACCAATAGAAGCAAATAAGGTGAAATAACCGACAAATGAAATAGCAAAACTAATCTTTCCTATTCCTTCTGGGCCTAAAATCCGTGAAGTGTAAGGAAAAGTAATTATCGGGAATATCATCGAGGAAACAGTCCTGATAATATTAATTACCGCATTAGTTTTAATAGATTTTTGTATCAATTTATGCTTGTTGATTTCCTTTTTAGATCTTTTTTTGTTATCTGCTTCTTGTATTTTAGGATGAACGACCTATTAGTAATTCAAATGAATTAATGAACAATTATGAATTTCATTTTTTTTATATCGTTAAAAGACGTCTTTTAATCTTAAAGAAGTTTGATAGAATATTTGAACTAAAAGCACATTTTTTTCATGGCTTCGCCCCTGCTACTCACAGTAGCTTTTGGCGTTTATTGGAGTTAAGCCCTATGCCTATTGGCCTAGAGCGTTTTGACAAAGCTTTTCGGGACGTTGACCGAAAAAGCGATGCCAAGTTGTTTGATATCGATGCGTAGGCGCAGTTTGCCAAGTACCTGAACCGCAGTTCCGATGACACCTTTAAATGGACCTCGGATCACTTCGATTGGCATTCCGGGCTCTATATCAATAGGTTCGAGCTCGGTTGCATCGGCTTGTTGAAGCAAAATGCGGAGATTTTGAATTTCATGCGCTTGTACCACTGCCGGCTTGCCATTGTATCGCAAGACACCTGCCACGCTAGGCACGGTGTAGAGTTTTTGTAAGTCAGATTCAGCGCAATGTAAAAATACGACGTTAGAAATGAGTGGCTTTTCTAATTTCTTCTTGCGATCAGACCATAGCTGTATGGTGGTGTAAAGTGGCAGATAGACCTCCAGGCCTTTTTCGGCGATTCGAAGAGCTACCTTCTTCTCTGTCAGCGCTTTAGTTCGAACAACATACCAGTTAAATTTTGGGTCATTTTGGTTAAAATTACCCCTTTTTACCTTATTTGTTGATTCTTCATACATGTCCCTGTATCATTGCAAATATATGGTTTTTCGCTTATTTTCCCCTATTTTTTTATTATCGAATTATTAAATTTTTGAAAATAGATTTAAATGGTTTTTACTTGACATATGTAAATATCATTTTGATGATTTAATCTTAATTCAAACTAAAACTTATATGATTATCAAGGGCTTTGAGTATATAATCAAACTAGGATAATATTTAAATGTTGAGTTCAGACCTTCGGTATTATAGACAAGAAGTTGATCCAAACCAAAAAAATATTTACTCGGAATTCAGTAGTGCACACTTCGATTTCATGACAATCAAAGCCTTACATAATTCACTGTTTAAGTTTTGTATTTATTAGGTAACTTTGTTTCTCCACTTTATGTTTGTTCTATGAAGTCTATCCAAATGGTCGATCTCTCGGCCCAATACCACAAAATTAAGCCCGCTATAGACGAGGCCATTCAAGAAGTCCTAGACACCACCGCATTCATCAATGGCCCCTCCGTGGGCCGTTTTGCGCAAGAATTCGCCACGTATTTGGGCGCCCAGCACGTCATTCCCTGCGCCAACGGCACAGATGCGCTGCAAATTGCACTCATGGCCCTCGGGCTGCAGCCCGGCGATGAAGTCATTACACCAAGCTTTACCTACATTGCCACTACGGAGGTGATTGCCTTACTTGGCCTAACGCCCGTTTTTGTAGAGGTAGACCCACAAACCTATTGCATAGACCCTGAAGCCATTGCAGCGGCTATCACGCCCCGCACCAAAGCCATTGTGCCCGTGCACCTCTATGGCCAAGCGGCCAACATGAACGCCATTATGGAGCTCGCTGCAAAGCATGGGCTTTTTGTAGTAGAAGACAACGCCCAAGCCATTGGCTCAGACTACCACCTCGCCGACGGCCGCAAGGTCAAGACCGGCACTATTGGCCATATCGGCTGCACCTCCTTTTTCCCGAGCAAAAACTTGGGTTGCTACGGCGACGGCGGCGCACTCTACACCCAAGATGCCGAGCTGGCCAAGAAAATCAAAATGATTGCCAACCATGGCCAAGAACAAAAATACGTCCACGACGTCGTGGGCTGTAATTCTAGGCTCGATACCATCCAAGCAGCCATTTTGCGCATCAAGTTGCGCCAACTAGACAACTACATCGACGCCCGCCGCAGCGTGGCCGACGCCTACGACGCCGCTTTTGCGCAGCTGCCAGGCGTAGAGATTCCATTCAGAGCTTCAGACTCTCGGCATGTTTTTCATCAGTATACCCTTAAACTCACGAGCCATAGCCGTGCAGCGCTCCAAGCGCACCTGCAAGCGGCTGGCATACCGAGCATGATCTACTACCCGATTCCGGCACACCGCCAAAACATGTTCAGTAAATTCAATTTGGGCCACTTGCACCTGCCCCTTACTGAAGCGCTCTGCGAGCAAGTGATCAGCTTGCCTATTCACACCGAAATGGACGAGCAACAGCTCGATTATATTATTCAACACGTACTTTCCTTTTTCGAATGAGAAACATCGCAGTAGTAGGCACAGGCTATGTGGGCCTTGTTACCGGAACCTGTTTTGCCGAGACCGGCAATATGGTTACTTGTATAGACATCGACGCCCAGAAGGTCGAAAAAATGAAGCAAGGGCAAATTCCGATTTATGAGCCCGAGCTCGACGTATTGTTTGAGCGCAACATCAAAGCGGGGCGCCTGCACTTTACTACCGACCTCGCCGCAGGCATCCAAAACGCCGAAATCATCTTTTTGGCGCTCCCAACCCCTCCCGGCGAAGACGGCTCTGCCGACCTTTCATATATATTAGGTGTGGCCGACCAACTCGGTAAACTCCTTACCGACTACAAAGTGATTATCGACAAAAGCACCGTGCCGGTGGGTACTGCCGAGCGCGTACGCGCCGCCATTGCCGCCCATGCCAAAGTGCCGTTTGCGGTGGTGTCGAACCCTGAGTTCTTGCGCGAGGGCTACGCAGTTGCCGACTTCATGAAGCCAGACCGCGTGGTGATTGGCTGCTCAGATGAGCGCGCTGCTAAAATCATGGAGAGCCTCTATAAGCCGTTTGTGCGCCAAGGTAACCCCATTTATTTCATGGACGAAAAATCGGCGGAGCTCACCAAATATGCAGCCAACTCCTTTTTGGCCACCAAAATTACGTTCATGAATGAAATCGCCAACTTCTGCGAAGTAGTAGGCGCCGACGTCGACAAAGTGCGCATCGGTATTGGTGCCGACAGCCGCATCGGCAAGCGCTTTTTGTTCCCGGGTATTGGCTACGGCGGCTCTTGCTTCCCGAAAGACGTTCAGGCCCTAGCCAAATCAGGCGCCGATCACCACTTCGATTTTAAAATACTTCAAGCGGTTATGGAAGTCAACGAAGACCAAAAAACCGTCTTGTTTGCGCGCATGCAGAACTTTTTTCGCGGCGATTTGCGCGGCAAAAAAATTGCCGTTTGGGGCCTGGCCTTTAAGCCAGACACCGACGACATCCGCGAGGCACCCGCCCTCTACATGATCAAAGCTTTGCTTGCCGCAGGCGCCAGCGTTGCGGCTTATGACCCCGAGGCCATGGAGAACGTCAAAGGTATTTTTGGCGAGCAAATCAGCTATGCTTCAGACGAATATGCTGCTTTGTCAGGAGCTGACGCGCTCTTGATTTGCACTGAATGGAGCATTTTCAGAAACCCGAATTTCATTGCCATGAAAGACCTCATGGCAGATAGCGTTATATTTGATGGGCGGAACCTCTATGATTTGGAGGAACTCACCGAAAAAAGCTTCTACTACGAAAGTATTGGCAGAAAAACTATTCTTAGAAACAAATGAAACGCGTACTCATTACCGGAGCCGCTGGCTTTTTAGG
>RDZL01000031.1 GCA_004295165.1 Flavobacteriia bacterium | reverse complement strand
ATCTGTTATTAACGCTAAAATAAGAACTATGCAAAAACAAACTACTACAAGTTTTTTTGCCTTCTTGATGTTTTTTGGAATGTCGGTAGTGGCCATAGCCCAGACCGGAATTCGAGGAATCATCACAGACGGAGCTGGTCAGCCACTATTTAATGCCTCGGTATTGGTGGAAGGTCAGGGCAAGGGCGCTGTGTCCAACGACAAAGGCTTTTACGAAATCACAGGCCTCAAGGCTGGAACTTACAATGTCATTTATAAGTTCATGGGTTTCAATCCTCAAACTGATCAGGTAACCGTTGTTGCCAACCAAATGACGACCAATGACTTCCAATTTGCGTCTAGAACGCAAGATGTAGGAGATGTCGTTGTGATTGGTTACGGTACGCAACGCACCAAAGATCTCACGGGCTCTGCTACCATTATCAACGAGAAAAACTTTGTGCAAGGTTCACTTGCTTCGCCAGAGCAACTCGTTATGGGTAAAGTTGCTGGTTTAAAAGTAACTTCCAACGATGGTGCTCCTGGTTCTGGAAGCACGCTTCGCCTCCGAGGTGGAACTTCTATCAATGCCTCTAACGACCCCCTTATTGTTGTCGACGGTGTTCCGCTTGACAACGGAGGTATTGCAGGTGCTGCCAATCCATTGTCATTGATCAACCCAAATGATATCGCTTCATTTGTTGTCTTGAAAGACGCTTCTGCTACCGCTATTTATGGTTCGAGAGCTGCCAACGGTGTCATCCTCATTACAACCAAACGCGGTTCTTCTTCTAACGATGTCAAAGTAGTATTGGACTCCAAAACTTCTGTTTCTACCATCGCAAAATATTTCGATGTACTCAGCGCAGACTCTCTTCGCAATCTTGTTAATGCCAATGGTACTACCGCTCAAAAAGCATTACTTGGCGATTCCAGCACAGATTGGCAAAAACAAGTATTCCGCACCGCAGTAGTTACCGACAACAACGTTTCGATTACTGGTGGTATCAAAAACTTCCCTTACCGTTTATCAATAGGTAACCGTATGGACAACGGAATCCTAAAAAGAGATCAATTTGCACGCACAACTGTAGGCTTAAATATGAATCCGAGCCTGTTAGACAAAACATTGCAAATTGAAGCCAACATGAAATACATTCAAACCGCTTCTTTCTTTGCCAACCGCGGCGCACTTGGCGCAGCATTTTTTGACCCTACGCAACCGGTTTATTCAGGAAACGAAGCTTACGGAGGTTATTTCGAATGGATTGACAACAACAAACCAAATACACTTTCTGCGCGCAACCCACTTGGCTTGATCGAGCAGTCTACAGACCAAAGTAAAGTGAACCGTGCTATTGCAAATGCTAAAATTTCTTATCATTTGCCTTCTTTACCTTCCTTGAAAGCAACCGTTAACGTTGGTGGCGACTACTCAGAAGGTACAGGCTATACCATTACTCCTGCTTCTTCAGCTGCTGGTTTTTACACACAAGGGCGTTATTCAAACTACCGCACGACCAAAACCAACAAACTTTTTGAATCTTACTTGAGCTACAATTCTGGTACCAAGTGGGAGAAACAAACACTAGAAATGGTTGCTGGTTACTCTTACCAAGATTGGGATACCTATAGCCCAAATAATCCAACCTTGAACGAAGCGCAGGATAGCGTTATTGCACCAGAGGCTGCATTTCCTTTCTACACTCGCAACGTGCTCATTTCTTACTACGGACGTGCCATTTATAACTACGCTGGCAAATATGTTGTAAACCTTTCTGTACGTCGCGATGGTTCTTCTCGCTTTAGCCCAGAAACTCGTTGGGGTATATTCCCTGCCGCTTCTGCTGCATGGCTCATTTCAGAAGAAGATTTCTTGAAGAAGAGCACAGTCATCAACATGTTGAAACTCCGCGCTGGTTGGGGTATCACTGGTCAGCAAGACGGTATCGGTGACTACGCCTACATCGGTAACTATTTCCAAGGTGCAACAACAGCACAGTACGCTTTTGGCGGACAGTACTACCAAGTATTGCGTCCAGCAGGTTTTGATGCTGGCCTCAAATGGGAAACCACAACTTCTTACAACATCGGTTTGGATTTCGGCTTTAAAAACGACCGTATCTCTGGAAGCGTGGATGTTTATCAAAAAGACACCCGCGATCTGCTCGCGACTGTTCCTGTTCCTGCCGGAACAAACTTCACCAACGAAATCCTTACCAATGTGGGTGCGATGCAAAACCGCGGTGTTGAGGTATCACTCAGTACAGGTTTGATCGCTAAAAAAGACATGCGCCTAGACTGGACAATCAATGGTACTTACAACGTGAACACCGTAGTTAAATTATCACAAGTAGTCGATACGACTTCACCTGGTGTTTTGATTGGTGGTATTGGTGGCGGAATTGGAAACACCATCCAAGCGCATCAAGTTGGCTACCCAACTTACACATTCTTCGTATTGGAGCAACAATACGATTCACAAGGTCGTGTCATTGAAGTTGGTTCTTTAGCTGAAATCGACATGAACGGCGATGGTCAAGTGACCGCCGCAGACAAATGGAAAGACACCAACGCATTTGTTGATAGAAACGGCGATGGCATCATTAACGTGAAAGACCGCTACTACGCTGGTCAGGCCGCACCAAAAATGTTCTTCGGAACAGCGCTTAATTTCCAGTATAAAAAATGGTACGCTGGCCTCTCTGCCCGTGCTGAATTAGGTGCTACCATTTACAACAACATCCACTCAAACAGTGCAGTGTTCCAAACCATCGACGGAACTAAAAAATACCTCAATAACATCAGCTCTTTGTACTACCAAGACGAAGTACAGCGCGTTACAGCAAGCCAGTTAATGAGTGACCACTACCTTGAGCAAGCTAATTTCTTGCGCTTAGACTTCATCAACGTTGGCTACAACTTTGGCAAACTCGGTTTTGCAAAAGAAAAGGTGGGCCTCAATGCAAGTTTTGTTGTGCAAAATGCGCTTGTTCTCACCAAATATTCTGGTCAAGACCCAGAAATTGGTGGTGGCATCGACAACAATTTCTACCCACGTCCACGCGTGTATTCAGTTAACTTAACATTTGATTTCTAATTTTTGAACCATGAAAAGATTAGTAGCTTATACCTTTATTGCCAGCGCACTTTTATTGGGTGCTTGTGGCAAAAACTTAAATCAATCGCCTAAATATGGTCTCAACGCTGAGGCGGTATATAGCGATGCTGACAACTACATCAAAGTACTCGCTAAATTGTACTCCGGTATGTCCATGACGGGTAATCAAGGCCCCGCAGGCCAAGCTGATATCGCCGGAATTGACGAGGGCTTCTCAGCGTACGTTCGCGTATTGTGGAACATGCAAGAGTTGCCTACCGACGAAGCCATTTGCGGCTGGAATGACCCAGGAATTCCAGATTTGAACAAAACAGAATGGAACGCCGACAACGTGTGGGTAAAAGGAATGTATTACCGCATTTTTTACCAAATCACACTTTGCAACGAGTTCATTTGGCAAGCACGCGATGAAAAACTCAACGAGCGCGGCTTTACAGCTGCTCAGGTGGCCAACATCGTCACAATGCGCAACGAAGCACGTTTCTTACGTGCCTTGGCTTACTACCATGCCATGGATTTATTCGGTAATGTTCCGTTTGTAACAGAAGAAGACCGCGTAGGTGCTTTCACGCCAGAGCAAATCATGCGTGCAGATTTATTCGCATACATCGAGTCTGAAATCAAAGCCATTGAAGATGAGCTCACACCGGCAACTACTGTTGCCTATGGTCGTGCATCTCGCAGTGCTGCACACGCACTCATGGCCAAAATGTACCTCAATGCTGAAGTATATACAGGTACTGCTCGTTACAATGAATGTGCTACTTACTGTGAAAAAGTAATCAATTCCAATAACTTTCAGCTTGACGACGTCTACCAAGATGTCTTTTTAGCCGATAACAACACATCACCTGAAATCATCTTCCCAATCGTTTACGATGGTTTGTACTCACAAACTTGGGGTGGTACCACCTTCATGATTTGCTCTGCTTTGGGCGGTTCAATGGTGGCTGCTGATTACGGTGTAAATGGTAAATGGGCGGGCAACCGCGCCAAACCACAACTCGTTCAGAAATTCGTAGATTCTACCGAAGATTCTCGCTGGATGTTCTACACCACTGGGCAGCAAATCGATATCACTTCAATGAGCACCTTTACACAAGGGTATGCGAATCCAAAGTACAAAAACAAAACCAAAGACGGTCTCAATGGCTCTAACAACGCAACTTCTGCGCATGTCGATGTCGATTTCCCGATGTTCCGTTTAGCTGATGTTTTCTTGATGTATGCCGAGGCTAAATTCCGCACAGGTGATGAAGCTACTGCACTTACTTACATGAATAAAATTCGCGAGCGAGCTTACGGAGACGCAAGTCACAACTACAGCTCTTTAGTACTCAATGATTTCATTGACGAACGCGCCCGCGAACTCAACTGGGAGTGCACGCGTCGTACCGACCTCATTCGCTTTGGCCTCTTTACTGGATCTGACTATCCATGGCCATTTAAAGGTGGTGTTGATGTTGGCGGAGACGTTGACGTGAAATACAATCTTTACCCAATTCCAACATCTGATATCGTCCTCAACCCGAACTTGCAACAAAATCCGGGCTACTAACATTTAAAATGTTGATTGATGGAAAGGGGGGAGTTTTCGGACTCTCCCTTTTTTATTGGAGCTGCCTCAACCTAAAATAAGTTGACCCGATTTATTTTAAAGTGTATCGATAAGATGCACGAACCAAAGGTTGTATTCCACTGGCTCTTGATCTCAAGCCAACTTGCAATTTCAAGGCGTGTTGCTTGGGTAGTTCTATTGCAGCACCAATAAAATAGCGCCATTGTACGGTTGCTCCGCTAATGAGTACTTCCGTAGGG
>RDZL01000030.1 GCA_004295165.1 Flavobacteriia bacterium | reverse complement strand
GATGCCTTGTGCACCGAATCTTTCGGCATCGAGTGCAAACTGCAACACGTTAGGGGTCTGACCACCTCTTGCATTGCGCAGTGTTGCGATTTTATTGATATTCACGCTGAGTCTGGTCATGGCACAATAATTGAGTTGCAAAAGTACGAAACATTCAAGTAATTTAGTATTTTGCGCCCACTATGAGAGCATCCAACATTCTTTCTGATCAAATACCGCCTTTATTGCACACTGATAGCGGAGAAAAAGCGCTGTTATGGATGGACGAATTCCAGGTCAATCACTTACCGGTACTCAAAAACGGCAATTTTGTCGGGCTTGTTTCTGAATCCGAATTGCTCGATCAAATCAGTCTCGAAGAAAGCCTCGATGAGCTTTTTCAGCACCTTGCGCGTCCTTTTGCTTTTGCCGATGCGCATCTTTTCGATTTACTACAGCATTTTGCGCTCTTCAAATTATCGGTTTTACCCGTTCTAGATCGCCAAGAAAATTACTTAGGCGTCATTAGTGCGCAAGAATTGCTTCAATTACTTGCCGACACCAGTGGTCTCAATGAAACGGGTTCTGTTTTGGTACTCGAAATGAATGCCAATGACTACACACTCGCTCAGATTGCTCAAATTGTCGAGAGCAATCAGGCCAAAATCCTGAATTTATTCGTGAGCTACCTTCCAGATAGCACCAAAATTCAGGTCAATTTGCGCATCAATCAACAAAATTTAAGTGCAATTATCCGTACCTTTGAACGCTATGATTACCATGTATTGGTCAGCTACGAAGACAGTCAACAACCTAGTGAGCTCCAAGATCGGTACCAAGAACTCATGCATTATTTGAGCATGTAATGAAACAAATCGCCTTATACGCCAAAAAAATATTCAAGCAAGACTACACTGTCTTTGAAAACCTACTCAAAGGAATTGAGCTTTTGGGTTGGGTGCCGGTACTTGAAAAAGAACTCGCCCAACAACTGCACACAAAATTCAACACGAGCACGACCTACAGCACCTATGAAAACCACCTCGATCTTCAGACGGGCTATGACCTCATGATCAGCATTGGCGGCGACGGCACCTTTTTGAAGGCTGTTTCTTATATCCGAGATTCAGGTGTACCGATTCTCGGGATCAATACCGGTCGTTTGGGTTTTTTATCTAATCTGTCCAAAGATCAAATTGCTCAAACGCTTGAGCGCTTTGCAGCAGGTCAGTACGAATTTCAGAAAAGGTCTTTGCTCAGGGTTCATACCGAAAACGACCTCTTTGCCGACGAAAACTTTGCTCTTAACGAGCTAACGCTCCAGAAAAAAGATACCTCTTCCATGATTAAAGTGCATGCGTTTCTCGGCGATAAATTTCTCAATACTTATTGGGCCGACGGCCTAATTGTTGCCACGCCAACAGGCTCTACAGCCTATAGCCTTAGTTGTGGTGGCCCGATCATTACGCCAGGCTGCCAAGTACATATCCTGACGCCAATCGCACCTCACAACCTCAATGTGCGTCCGGTTGTTGTGCCAGACCACATGCCTATCTCACTGCAAGTAGAAGGCCGAGACCGCTCCTATTTACTATCTCTTGATGGCCATTCCCAACACATCAAGCAAGGCGAGAAGGTGACCATTACCAAAGCAGAATTCATGATCAACGTCGTGAAATTCGAAGACAACAACTTTTTAGATACCATCCGAAACAAAATGTTTTGGGGCTCAGATACCCGAAATGAAATTTAAACGAACATGAAAAAAACACTTATCCCAATTATGGCTATTGCGTTGGCTTTTCAAGCCAATGCCCAAGAGCCACAAGTCAAATCAAGAATAGATTCTGTCAGCTACTTAGCCGGACAAAACATCGCGCAAAGCGTCCTCAAAGATTTTCCGGAGGCCAATGTAGCTTTGTTGTTGCAAGGGCTTAGCGACGCCATGATGCAGCGCCCTAGCATCATTCAAGACCCAGCCAATCAGTGCGTTATGTCTTACTTTCAAGAAAAGATGCAGGCGATCCAGCAAGCAGAAGACGCGGTCAATCAAGAAGCACTCGCTGCCGAAAAAGAAGCGGGCCGAGTCAACCGCGAAAGAGGTGAGCTTTTTCTTCTAGAAAACGCCAAGAAAAAAGAAATTCAGGTAACGGCCAGTGGCTTACAATACGAAGTACTTAAAAAAGGTAGAGGTCAAAAACCCACAGCGAGTTCTACTGTAAAGGTACACTACACCGGAACCAACATTGACGGTCAAATTTTTGATAGCTCCGTAGAGCGCAAAGAACCTATTTCTTTTCCGCTCAATGCAGTCATTCCGGGCTGGACCGAAGGTGTACAGCTCATGAGCATTGGTGCTAAATACCGTTTTTATATCCCTCAAGAATTGGCTTATGGCCCAGGATCACCAACAGAGTTGATACCACCTTATTCCGTTCTGATCTTTGAAGTTGAATTATTAGACATCGAAAAATAATCCCATGAAAAAATTACTTTTTACACTTCTCTTTCTTCCTTTTACGAGTTTACTTCATGCGCAGCAAGCCACAGAAATCCAAGATGGTATTTATGCGCGCTTTACCACGAACAAAGGCATTATTGTTTGTCAGTTGGAGTATCAAAAAACACCCATGACCGTCGGGAATTTTGTAGGTTTAGCCGAAGGTCATTTCAAGGTCGGTGACAAATCCTTTACCACGCCATTTTTTGATGGTTTGGTGTTTCACCGCGTCATCGCCAATTTCATGATTCAAGGTGGCGACCCACAAGGTACTGGCGCTGGCGATCCAGGTTACAAATTTTATGACGAAATCGACCCTACGCTCAAACATGTAGGCCCAGGTATCCTCTCGATGGCCAACTCAGGCCCCAACACCAACGGATCGCAATTTTTCATCACCCACAAAGAAACGCCTTGGCTCGACGGTAAGCACACCGTATTTGGCAATGTTGTCTCGGGGCAGGAAGTCGTAGATGCCATTGCGCAAAACGATACCATGCGCAAAGTCGAAATCATTCGCGTTGGAAAAGCTGCCCAAAAATGGGATGCGCAGGCTGCATTTGATCAAGTTTATTTGGCTAAAAAAGCGGCTGAAGCGCAAGAACAAGCAGAGCTCGCTCAAATTGCAGCAATGTCTCAGGAAGACTACAAAAACTTTATGTTTGCAGAAGTACAAAAGAATTATCCTAAGGCGCAACAGAGCCCAACTGGATTGGTTTATGTCATTTTAGATGGGGGTAAAGGAGCTGAAGTTAAAGAAGGCAATAAAGTTAGCCTACATTACACCGGTACTTTCCGTCGTGGCGGCAAAAAATTCGACTCTTCCAAAGACCGCAACGCACCATTAGATTTTCAATACAAAGTGCAGCGCATGATTCCAGGTTTTGAAGAAGGCATTACGCTCATTAAAGAGGGCGGGAAAATCCTGTTGTTTATTCCTTACTATAACGCTTACGGCAAACAAGGCCGTCCGGGTTCTATTCCAGCCTATGCAGATTTAGTTTTTGAAATTGAATTGCTTAAAGTGAGCGCTGAAGAACATGATCACCCGCATGGAGAACACGACGGACACCAACATTAAGTTGCCGCTGTTTTAGTTCGAAAAAGCGTAAGAAACGATATTGGCGCCCATCTGCAAAGCTTGGCGCCTTTTTTCTGGCGGGTCGTTATGAACTTGTGGGTCTTCCCAGCCGTCAGACAAATCTGTTTCATAGGTATAGAGGCAAACCAACCTGCCATCAATGACAATCCCAAACGCTTGAGGGCGTTTGCCGTCGTGCTCATGAATTTTGGGCAAGCCATTTGCAAAGGTGTAATGTGCTGAAAAGATAGGGTGGCTAGACGGCACCTCTGTGAGGGTAGCTTCCGGAAACACTTTTTTGAGCTCAGCCCGAATGAAGCCATCCATACCGTAGTTGTCGTCGATGTGCAAAAAGCCGCCCGAGAGCAAATAAGTTCTCAGATTCAAGGCTTCAGCTTTTGAAAATACGACATTTCCATGGCCAGTCATGTGCAACAACGGATACTGATACAAATCGGCACTCCCCACTTCCACGTAAGGCACTTCTTTGGAGATGCTCATACCGAGCTCTGCATTACAGAATTTAATTAGGTTGGGCAGCGCTGTAGGGTTCGCATAGTAATCGCCACCACCATTATACTTGAGCACCGCTAACTGATAGCTTTGTGCCAATAGACTTAGCGTTACAAATAGGGAACTGATGAGCAGACTGATTTTTTTCACGTTCGTCGTTTATAATAGTAAATTTGGTCGGTTCCGAAAGGATGCACGTTGGTGGGTACCCGATTCAATACGGGCGCTTTGATGCCCTCACCGTAGTTGAGGTCTCCAACGAGCACGTAAGCTTCATCCCATACGTTGTCTATGATGAAATACTGTAATGTGCGGCTTCCGCCTTCAACCATTACAGAGTGAATGCCTCGTTTATAGAGCTCTTCAAGGATGTTTTTGGTGGCGGTCTCTTGGATTTTAATCCATTCGATATTGCCTTTGGTTTCGTTTTTAAGCCGATTGAAGATGAGTGTTGGGGCATCTTCGGAAAACAAACTGATGTCGTTTTGAACTTGAAGTTGGCTGTCTATTAATATTCTAATAGGGTTTTTACCGCTGACTTCTCTCACTGTTAAGGATGGGTTGTCATTGAGTGCGGTGTGCTTGCCCACAAGAATACTCATTTCTTGACTGCGCCAATGATGTACCAAAGACCTCGATTCTTCGGAGGATATCCAATTGATGCCTTTCTGTTCGGTGTCTCGGAGGCGGTCCAGAAAACCGTCTTTGGTTTGGGCCCACTTCAGTACCACATGTGGTCTTTGTTTTTGATGGTAGCAAAAAAAGCGTTTGTTGAGTTGTTTGGCGGCGGCTTCTAAGATACCAACCTCGACTTGTATTCCTGCTTTGAGTAGGCGCTCAATGCCTTTTCCGGCAACTTTTGGGTTGGGAT